>JAGHZG010000021.1 GCA_017743275.1 Chloroflexota bacterium
TGTCGCCTACGCGCAGGTGGGCAAGTCTCTGGGCCTGCCCACCCACACCTACCTGGGCGCCAGCGCCGCCAAGGTGGTGGATGCTCAGGCAGGGCTGGAGAGCGGCATTACCGCCGTCATCGGCGCGCTGGGCGGCATCAACATGATCTCCGGCGCCGGCATGCTGGACTTCCTGGCCTGCCAGAGTGCGGAAAAACTGGTGGTGGACGCCGAGGCGGTCGGCATGGCCCTGCGGCTGGTGGAGGGCATCCAGGTCCACACCGACACCCTGGCGCTGGAGATGTTTGAGTCCATCGGTTTCCGGGGCGACTTCCTGAAGCAGAAAATCACGCGCCAACTCTTCCCGAAGGAGCAGTATCTGCCCTCGGCGGTGCTGGAGCGGGGCTCCATCCGGGCCTGGGAGGAGGGGGGCCGGCTGGACACCTTTGCCCGGGCGAAGGCCCGCGTGCGGGAACTGCTGGCCGCCTACCAGCGCCCGCCGATGGACCCCGACCAGGAGCGGGAACTGCGGTCCATGGTGGAGCGGCTGGCCCGCCATGCCGGAATGGACTCCCTGCCGCCGCTGTAGCGCGGGCCGCCAGGCCCTGCATACAGGCGGACCACCTGCGCTACCAGGCCGCTGTGGCGCCGGTCCGGTTTGAGAGTAACGGTCGGCGAAGGCCGACCCCCGGCCGCAGGCCCAGGAAGGACGACTTCCGTCGGCGCCGTTGGCACCGACAGCCCGGCCGGTAACAGGGAGGCGTTATGAAACCCGAACTGGTTGTTATCGCCTTCCTCGTCGTCATTGTTGCGGCTCTGGCCCTGCTTTCCCCGCCAGGCGCGGCTTTCCTGGAGCGGGTGATGGGCGAGAGCCTCAAGGCCCGGGCCGCGGAGTATGTGGATGCTCAGGGTTCTCCGGGACGTGTACCCTCTGGGAGAGGAACCACTCTTCTGGCGGAGAGTTTACCGGTGCGGGCCGGAGGGGGCCGGTGAGGCGCGCTGGCTGGACCTCCCCGATCCTTCACAATAAGGCGCGCGGCAAAACAAAGTGCTGTTGGGGGAAACGGTGGTCTTCAAGGGATGGCTGACCAGTATTGTGCTGCTCTGCCTGGTGGCGGTCCTGACGCCTGTGCTCTTGCCCGTCTCGTTCGCAACGAGGCATGAAGCGCGGCGGAGCGCCGTCCCGGAAACCGGGGATGACTGGTACATCCGCAACGGGTTTGACCGCCAGCCTCCGCCGCCGGCCGAACCCTGGCCGCGCCCCCTGCCGCCATCGTCGCCCGCCACCGTTGCCCCGGCGGGCGATTTCTTCGTGTATCTCCCGATGGTGACCAGGGGGGCATCGCCGGAATTCCGGGCCCTGTGGGTCACCCGCTTTGACTGGACGCGCGCCGACGGCACCTGGGCGCAGCCGTCAGCCCTGGTGGCCATCGCGGAGCAGGCGGCCGCCGCCCACTTCAACGTCCTGCTCTTCCAGGTGCGCGGGGTGGGGGACGCTTTCTACACCCCAGGGAACGAGCCCTGGTCCTCCCGCCTGACGGGAACCGTCTCCAACACCCTCGGCACCGATCCCGGTTTTGACCCCCTGGCGGTGCTGATAGAGGCGGCCCACGCCCGCGGCCTCCAGGTCCACGCCTACCTGAACGTCTACCCGACCTGGCTCTGTAAGATTGGCGCCCCCCCGGATGGCACGGTACCTCTTCATCCGTTCTGGGCCTTTTCGCAGGGGAACGGCATCTCCTGGAGCGCATGGCGGGTGTACGATTCGGGCGGCAACCCGATGAACCTGATGACCTGCCTGTCGTACCTCTGGGCCACCCCGGCCTGGGAGGGGATGCGTTCCCACTTTCTCAACGTTGTCACCGACCTGGTGACCCGCTACGACCTGGACGGGGTCCATCTGGACCTGGTCCGCTATCCGGGCCGGAACTACTCCTACGACCCGTTCACGCCCTCGTTTCCGAACGACGGGTCCCGGGCCGACTGGCAGCGGGAGCAGGTCAACCGGCTGGTCCGGGAGACGTATCAGATTGTGAAGGCCCACCGGCCCAATGCCTGGGTGACGGCGGCCGTGTGGGGAGTGTACCAGAACAAATGGGGATGGCCCTCCTTCAGCCAGGGGTACAGCGACTACTATCAGGACTCCAAGCGCTGGCTGCGCGAGGGCTGGGTAGACGCCATCATGCCGATGATCTATCCTGCCAATCCCTCGTCTAATTGTCCGGACAACACCGTCTGGATACTGGAACGGTTCCGCATGCTGGTGGCGGACTTCCTGGCCGACGCCGGAGGGCGGTATGTCTTCCCCGGCATTCACGGTGGCTACGCCTGTTTTGACGACACCATCAACCGCATCCAGGCCAGCCGGGAGTTGGGGGCAAGGGGACAGGCCATCTTTTCCCACGGTTCGGTCAACAGCAGGGGCTACTGGGACGAACTGGCCCTTCAGGCGTACCCATCTCCGGCCCCCGTACCCCCGTTGCCCTGATGGGTCTGGCCAGTACAGGCTGACAGCCTGTGTTACCGCGTAGCGCCGGCCGCCAGGCCGGTTCCCTCCTGATAGCCTGCGCTACGGGCCGCTGTAGCGCCGGCCATTTGGCCGGTGTGGCGCTGGCCGCCGGGCCGGTTTGAGAGCAGCGGTCGGCGAAGGCCGACCGGAGGCCTGCGGCCCAGGAAGGACGACTTCCGTCGGCGCCGTCAGCGCCGGCCGTCTGGCCGGTATCTGATTCAATATCAAGCGAGGAGGAAGCATGCCCGCTCATCTGGAACTCACCGAACGCCGCACCCCGCCGCCCCCGTGGCAGGACGTGCCCTGGGAGCAGTGGGAGGACTGGCACTGGCAACTGGCTAACCGCATCACCACCGTGGAGGAACTGGCCCGCGTCATCCCGCTGACCGAGGAAGAGAAGGCGATGATTGAGGAATCGCTGGGGACGCTGCGGATGGCCATCACCCCCTACTACGCCAGCCTGATGGACCCCAACGACCCCCACGACCCCATCCGCCAGCGGGCTGTGCCCACCCTCTACGAGAAAATTGTTCGCCCGGAGGACATGCGGGACCCCCTCCACGAGGACACCGACTCCCCCGCGCCCGGCCTCACCCACCGCTACCCGGACCGGGTGCTCCTGCTGGTCACCGACCAGTGTGCGATGTACTGCCGCCACTGCACCCGCCGTCGCTATGCCGGGGAGACCGACATGCCCCGCTCCCAGGCGGAGATAGATGCCGCCATCGCCTACATCCGGGAGCACCGGGAGGTCCGGGACGTCCTCTTCAGCGGCGGCGACCCGTTCACCCTCTCCACCGAGCGCCTGGAGTACATCGTGGCGAAACTTCACGAGATTCCCCACGTGGAGATTGTCCGCTACGGGACCGCCGCGCCGGTCACCTTTCCCCAGCGCATCACTGATGAACTGGTGAACATGCTGAAGAAGTACCAGCCGGTCTGGATCAACACCCACTTCAACCACCCCAGGGAGTTGACCCCGCGCGCCCGTCAGGCGTTGGCGAAACTGGCCGACGCGGGCTTTGTCCTGGGCAACCAGACCGTCCTCCTGCGCGGCGTCAACGACTGCCCGTACATCATCAAGGAACTCTGCCAGCGGCTGGTGGAGAACCGCGTTCGCCCATACCGCCTCTACCAGTGCGACCTCTCCCTGGGCATCGGCCATTTCCGGACGACCATCGCGCGGGGGATTGAGATCATAGAGCACCTCTCCGGCCACACCACCGGCTTCGCCGTGCCGGAGTTTATGGTGGACCTGCCCGGTGGCGGCGGGAAGACGCCGGTGAACCCCCGCTATCTCATCGCATGGAACGGCCGGGTGGCGATTTTCCGCAACTACGAGGGGGTCATTGCCCGCTACACGGAGCCGGACGACTACCGGTTTGAGTGCCCGCCCCACTGCCGCATCTGCGAGGAGCGGCGGGCGCGCGGGCTGGACGAGCCGAAAGTCGGGCCGGCGCGCCTCTTTGCCGGGGAGGCCATTGCCCTGGAGCCTGCCGACCTCCCTCGCCGGGCCCGCCGCCGGTAACCGATGTAGGCCAACTGCTTGCCGTTGGCCTGCATCCTCTGGGCTTCCAACGATTTTGGGAGCCGCCTGCCTGTTAGATTTGGCTTCCCGTTGACTTTACATTATAATAGTCTATAGCCAGAAACAGGCGGTTGCCGCTGGAGAGCGCGGCGAGCCGTTGGATGAGGTTGTGCGAAAACTGAGTCTGGAGTAGCGCTGTGTATTCCGTCCGTATCCTGGACGCCGCCATTCGTGACCTGGAGCGCCTGGACAGGCCGGTTGGCCGTCGTATTGTTGCCGACCGTCGTCCTTCGCCGACCCAGCGGCGGCGATGGGTGCTGGAAATGGCCCGCCGCCGGGCCCGGCCCGGCACAGGCAGCCTGCCGGAACGATTGCGGAGCGGACCGATGACCCAATGGCCAGACCTTCGTCCGGTGCTGGAAGGAATCCCCTGGGCCGTGGTGGGGGCCGTGGCGACCCGTCTCTACATGCCAGAACGGGCCACCCGTGACCTGGACATCCTGATCCGGCGGGAGGACGAGCAGACGGTGCGGAATCGCCTGGAGACGGCGGGCTACCGCTATGGCGTTTCTCTGGCAGTTCCCGGATTTACCGTTTGCTCCCCCGATGGGGTCGCGATAGATGTTCTGCTGGGAGATGCCCCGTGGGTGGAGGAAGCACTGGCAGCCCCGCGTGTGGACCCGACGGGTCTGCCCGTGCTGGACCTCCCCTACCTGGTGCTGATGAAACTGGAGGCCTCCCGCCTTCAGGACATAGCCGACCTGGCCCGGATGCTGGGCCTGGCCTCAGAGTCGGAACGAGAACGGGTCCGGGCTGCCGTTGCCCGGTACGTCCCCGACGCGCTGGAGGATCTGGAGTCCTTGATCTACCTGGGAATGCTGGAAATGGGAACGGAATGATGGCCACTCCATTCTACAACCGAACGGAAACGAACGCTTTCAGAACGAAAACCGCTTGGCAAAAATTCCCTTCTGTTGTATAATCAAACTGCATGGGAACACCGACCCCGCAGAGAAGGGCGGAGATCGCTCGCCTGCTGGCCCGGAGCGGCGCGGTCCGGGTGGCCGACCTGGCGGCCCGTTTCGGGACCTCTGAGCCCGCGATCCGTCGGGACCTGGAGTGGCTGGAGGCCCAGGGGCTGGCCCGGCGGATTCGCGGCGGCGCTGTCGCCACGCATCCCCCGACGGATTCCCCACCGTCCCCCGATGCGGTCCCGGTGCGAATCGGGAGGGCCGCTGCGGGCCTGGTGCGGGCGGGGGAGACCGTCTTCATCGGCCCCGGCCTCATGACGCTGGAGGTCGCTCGCGCCCTCTCAGAGCATCCCCCGCTGACCATCATCACCAACGGCCTCTCTATCGCCCGCCAGATTGCCGACCATACCTCTCATACCCTTATCCTGACCGGGGGGCAACTGGAGCGTGCGGAGGGAGAACTGACCGGTCACCTGCCCCGGTCCGCGCTGGAGACCCTGCGCGCCGATCGGGTGGTCCTGGAACTGGGGGGAGTGGATGCCGCCGAGGGTCTGACGGACGACCGCCTTTCTCAGGCGGAACTGGCGCGGATGCTCTTTCAGCGGGGGCTACAGGTAGTGGTACTGGTGCCGCCCGATAGGGTGGGGCGGGTGGCGGCGGCCTACATCGGGCCGGTCACCGATGCCGATGTCATCGTCACCGCCCGCGAGGCCGACTCGGCCCCCCTCTGGGACCTGGCCGAAACCGGTGTACGGGTTCTTCTGGCCTGATTCTGCAATCTGTAAAATCTGCACAAGGAGGAACAATGGCAAGCGTCACATACGACCATGTCACCAAAAGGTTCGGGGACGTGATCGCCGTCAACGACCTGACCATCCACATTGAGGACGGGGAGTTCCTGGTCTTCGTCGGCCCGTCGGGCTGTGGCAAGACGACCGCACTGCGGCTCCTGGCGGGGCTGGAGGAACTCACGTCCGGCAATATCTACATCGGGGACCGGCTGGTGAACGACGTCCCGCCCAAAGACCGGGATATCGCGATGGTCTTCCAGTCCTACGCGCTTTATCCCCATATGACTGTCTACGAGAACATGGCCTTTGGGCTGAAACTGCGCAAAGTCCCCAAGAAGGAAATTGACCGGCGGGTGCGGGAGGCGGCGCGCATCCTGGGGATTGAGAATCTCCTGGACCGCAAACCGAAACAACTTTCCGGCGGTCAGCGGCAGCGGGTGGCGGTGGGACGGGCCATCGTCCGGGAGCCGGCCGTCTTCCTGATGGATGAGCCCCTCTCCAACCTGGATGCCAAACTGCGGGTGCAGGCCCGCGCCGAACTTTCCAAACTCCACCAGCGCCTGGGCACGACCTTCATCTACGTGACCCACGACCAGGTGGAGGCGATGACCATGGGCACCCGGATCGCCGTGCTCAACGCGGGGGTTCTCCAGCAGGTAGATACACCCCAGAACCTCTACGACTACCCGGCCAACATCTTTGTGGCCGGATTTATTGGCAGCCCGGCAATGAACTTTTTTAACGCGAAATTGGTGAGCATAGACGGAGTGGTCACCATAGATACCGGAGATTTTATCGTGCCCATTCCAATGGCCAAACAAGAGATCTATCGGCCGTATCTGGGTAAGGAGATTGTCTTCGGTATCCGGCCCGAGGATGTCCACGACCCCGATTTTGTCCCGCCGGGCATCTCGGCGGCGGCGGTGGAGGCGCGGGTGGCGGTGACCGAGTTGATGGGGAACGAGGTCATCGCCTATCTGGATACGGAACACTACGAATTCCTGGGTCGCTTTGATCCCCGGACGAAGGCCCGGGTGGGCATCACGATGCGGGTGGTCCTGAATATGGACCGGATGCATATTTTTGACCGTCAGACGGAGTTGGCCCTTCGGTAGTGGTCTCTTTCTGACACGCGGCCCATACGTCCTGCTAACGCGATGGGGGCGGGTGGTGTTGTCACCCGCCCCCATCGCGTTTCAGGGCTCCCGGCGCGGTCGGTTTCGTGTAGTCATCACAGCAACTCCCTGGCGGCATTGCTTGTGTTGATTGTTTTGATGGAGCGTAACCACCTGCCTGTCGGTCGTCATGGCGAGGCGGCCTTAGCCGCCGAAGCAATCCTCTCACAGGTGTCACAGAAGTCTCAGTTCGTATGGAAGTTGAGATTGCTTCGCCGCCTTCAGCGGCTCGCAACGATATGGGGGAGGGTGGTTGCGATGTAGCACCGGATTTATCCTGCCGGATTTATCCTGCGGTAACTTTTTATGCGCTGGCTGACGTCATCCTTCCCGGGCCCGCGACCATTTCGTGTAGTCATTAAAGGAAACAAGATGACTGGTTGCCCTTCGTTCAGTTTCTTTGAGATAAACTTCAGGCTATACGAAATTCCCCATCTTTGCCAACCGTTTCTTCAGGTAGTCAATCGGTGGCACCGGGGTGGGGTCGGCCCCGTTCAACATCGCCAGATAAAGGCTCACATAATCCCCGAAGTGGATGAGCGAGAGCATCTGGGCCAGTCGGCTGTTTCCCCTTGCCCGGATTTCATCGGGCGCTATTCCCTCCTGAAGCAGCAGTTCCCGGGTTACCTGCCAGCGGGCCTTCACCCGGGGGTGGTCCAGAGACGAGCAAAGCATCACCACATATACCTGGTCCCGTACTCCCGCAGGGATTCCGTATCCCACCACTGCGTTGTGGTTCAGTTCCGGCATCTCCTCCCAAACAGCCCACTGTTTGGCATTCTCATTGAACTGGCTCTTCCATCGTCGGGCCACCGGGGCCAGAAATCCCGCGCCGTACACTACCGGCAACCGTCCGATCAGTTGCCCCGCCAGACGCTTCGCTGGATTCCGGACCGTCGGGGTTTCCGGCCGCAACTCCTGCTGCCAGGCCTCTACCACTGCAATCGCTTCGTCCAGGTCATCCCCGGGATCCCGGATCAGACCGGCGCGCCAGAGAATGCCCAGCAGCAGTATCAGCGAATAGCCAATCGCAGCCCGGGGGGCCAGGCAGGGAGAGAAGCGAAGCAGGGGAATCCCTCTCTCCTCAGCCATCGCAGCCAGATCACCGCCTGTGGCCACCACCACCAGCCGACAACCCCGCTCCAGGGCCTGCTCAAAAGTGGAAAGGGTCTCCTCAGTCTTGCCGGAGTAACTGGAACCCACGACCAGAGTCTCCGGCCCCGCATAGGCGGGCAGGTCGTACCCACCAACGGAGAGGATGGGCACAGGACTCTCATCGGCGACCAGCGCGGCCGCCAGCGCGCCGCCAATGGCCGACCCACCCATCCCCAGCACCACCAGGTTCTGCACCTGTCGGTACGATTCCGGCAGAGAGAACTCCTGCACCAGACACCAGGCATCAGCGCAGTGGACCGGCAGTTCGGCAATCCGGTCCCGCATCCGCTGAGGATCCTGCTCTTCGTAGAGTTTCGGATCGTCCAGGTTGACCATGCTTCTCTCCTGAAACACGTGATAGATACGCGAAAGACAAGAAAAGCACAAAGGTCTCCATTCGGGCCAGAGTATAGCCGGAAAGGGCAATTTGTCAACTCAGAACCGGGTTGTCCCGCAATTTTGCACCCCCCGTAATTGCCTGCCCGAATCGGTTTGTCGGTTTGCAGGTAAGTAGTGCAGGCTGTCAGCCTGTATGCAGGCCTGGCGGCCTGCGCTGCAAGGGCATATCTTTGCCGCGTCCAGGTAGTTGCTCCCATGCTTTCGCCCCTTTTCCATTGGCACTCTGCCGTTTCCGTGTTATAATCTCCATCGCTATGAGCGGCCAACATGTTCACCCACTTACCCGTTTTCTGCTCCCGGCCCTCGGGGCCCTGATACTGGCGCTTCTGCTGGCGGGGTGCGGCGAACAGCCCCTGCTCTCCGACGTCTCCTTCTCCAAAGACCGCATCACCCCCAACGCCGACGGCCAGGACGACGTGCTGGTCATCCGCTACCGGCTGGCTCGCGCGGCGAACCTGTCCATCTACTTCCTGGACGAGGCGGGAAACCGCTACGTCTTCCGGGACCGTCAGCCCCGCGCCCCCACCGGCGAGCGGGAGCCGTACTCCGTCTACTTCTCCGGCATCGTGGACGGCTATACGCTTCCCGGCGAGAACTTTGAGGGGTTCACCGTCACCCACCGGGTGCTGCAGGACGGCGTCTACACCTGGGTGGTGGAGGCCACCGAGGCGAATGGTCACACCGAGCGGGTCACCGGCACTCTCACCATCGCCGATGCCGACACGACGTTGCCGGAACTGCGCAACTTCACCGTCTCGCCCCCCGTCTTCACCCCCAACCGGGACGGCATCAGCGACCGGGCACGGTTCAACGTCTTCGTGACCAAGCCCTACGTGTCGCTGGTCGTGTACCTGCTGCGGGCGGACGGGACCGACGACGTCCGGTATCACGTGGCGGAGGACGAGCGGAGCCCGGCCCGCCCCGGCGAGCGGGGTTTGCACACCTTTGACTACTACGCCGGGGTGGACCTGGGCGCCGAACCCCCACCCGACGGGACTTACACCGTCTGGGCGGAGGTGCAGGACGCGATGGGGCAGCGGGTGGTCGCCACGTCCACCCTGACCATCAAGAACGGCGGGGTGCCCCGGGCCTACATCCTCAACGGCGAGGTGGAGTGGTCGGCCCAGAGCGTCGCGCTGAGGGAGACCCTCTGGTTCACGCTGACGGTGGAGAACGACAGCGCCACCCCCATCCGCACCAGCGGCCCGCCCCCCGGTACCGTCTATGATAGCGACCAGAACTACGCCACCCTGGGAGAGACCATCCAATCCGGTGTCTTCCGGGTGGGCATCCACTGCGAGAACGCGCTGATCAACTACCCCTGGCGCTGGGCGGTGGGAGATGAGAGCGTGCTGGTAAGGGACGAGGAGGGCTATATCTACCTTCCCCCCTTCACCCGCGCAGTGGTGACCGGCGGCATCCGCTTCGTGAGCGTGGAGGGGAAGCGCAACCCCCAGTACTGCTGGGCCGGCCTCATCCACGAGGACGTGGAAATCTCTTCAGTGAACGACCGGGTGGACCCGGTGTTCCTGTTCATCCAGGTGCCGTGAACTATTTGAAACCACCAGGAGTTACGCAGTTGAGTTGTTTCCGAACGTGCCAGGCACTTCTGGAAGTGCCTGGCACGTTCTCCCCGCTGGGAGGAAGAACAGTTGCCGGGCAAAACTCCAAGAGTGATCCTCCCAACTGCGTAAGTCCTGACCACAAGCGTAACGCAGGCTATTAGCCTGCACACAGGTCTGGCGGCCTGCGCTACAGATGTCGGCTGATAATGAACCTGGGGGGCGAATAGACAGCGTCAGGTACCCAGCGCCGTAAGTAGCGCAGGGGGTGTGTTATGCGCTTACTTTGCACGCTCGGAGTCCACGAGTGGAAAAGGGTTTACATTGGCCCGAAATCCTGCGAGGCTCGGGAAAAATGTGTGCACTGTGGAGCACCTGGAAAGACTGTAGGGCCTGTGCACAAATGGGAATGGATTGAGCGAACTCCCTGCATCAGAGAGCAGGTTTGTGCGCGTTGTGGTGCGACAGGCCAGGTTGAAGAAAGGGAACATACATGGGAGTGGGTTGAGCGAAGTCCTTGTGTAAGGGAGCAGATTTGTAGGCGTTGTGGTACAGTTGGTAAGACGGAGAAGAAAGAACATCAATGGAAAAGGGATTATCATCTGAAGGTTGAGACTATAGAGGGTTGGCCTCTAGGTCCTGCAGCCAGAAGCATTCGCCTGCATCTTCCCTCATTCACCGTTATTGGTACATCTTCCCGGCCCTCAAGGGTTAATGAATCTTTGCGCAGCCTGATGTTTGTGTTCAATTTTGAGCCCTACGAAGAAACAGAACTCGCTATTATCATACTTTCGGCGGCCCAACGACAAGGAATAGAGATTGTGCCAGAAGCTGCTATCCTGTTGGCCAGGTATAGCGATGGGAATCCCTCTCAGGGACTGAACTTGCTCAAAAAAGCGCATATGTATGCTATCGTTCGTGCAGACGGGCGTATTACCCCTGATGTTGTGGAAAATGCATCCACCCTGTTTGAGTTAGACGATGCACCTCGCGCCGCGGCGAGACAACGCATACCGGATGATGTGAAGAGATTTGTCTGGCAACGCGACGGAGGGCGTTGTGTGAAGTGCGGGAGCCGCGAGAATTTAGAATTTGATCACATCATCCCAATTTCTA
>JAGHZG010000022.1 GCA_017743275.1 Chloroflexota bacterium
GTGGAGGAAATCCGGGCCGCGCTGGGGCCCCAGGCCGACCGGTTCCTGGCCCTCTACGGCGTCACGCCCGGGGGCAACTTTGAGGGCAAGAACATCCTCACCTTCGCCGGGACGTGGGAGGAGCGGCTGGCAACGGCCGACCTGCGGCGGCGACTGTGGGAGGTTCGGGAGCGGCGGGTCCGCCCCGCGCGGGACGAGAAGGTCCTGGTCTCCTGGAACGGCCTGGCCCTGGCCGCCTTCGCCGACGGGGCCCGGATTCTGGGGCGGGCGGACTACCAGGCCGTGGCCGAAAAGAGCGCCCGTTTTCTGCTGGAGAACCTCCGCCGCCCCGACGGCCGCCTCTGGCACGTCTGGGCGGAGGGGCAGGCCCGGGTGGAGGGGTTTCTGGACGACTACGCGCACCTGGCGGACGGCCTGCTGGCCCTCTACGGGGCCACCTTTGACCCCCACTGGTACCGGGCGGCGGCGGACCTGGTGGCGGTGATGCGGACCCGCTTCGCCGCGCCCGTGGGCTTCTACGACACCGCCGACGACCACGAATCCCTCATCGTCCGGCCCCGCAACCTGCAGGACAACGCCGTTCCTTCCGGCAACGCCATGGCCGCCTTTGTCCTCCTGCGACTGGCGGGGCTCTCCGGCGATGTCGGTCTGGCGGAGGAGGCCCGGCGGAGCCTGGGGGAGGTCCAGATGATGTTGGCCCGCTACCCCCTGGCCTTCGGCCAGTGGCTGGTCGCGCTGGACTACGCTCTGGCGGACCCGTGGGAGATTGCGGTGGTGGGGGACCCGGAGGCGGAGGACACGCGGGCCCTGTTAGAGGTCCTTTCGGGCTACCGGCCCCACCAGGTCCTGGCGGCAGGTCCGCCTGGGACGCCGGTCCCCCTGCTGGCGGACCGGCCTATGGTGGGGGGCCGGGCCACGGCCTACCTCTGCCGGAGTGGCGTCTGCCGGGAGCCCATCACCGACCCGGAGCGATTGCGGGAACTTCTCGGCGGCGAAAATGCTCGTAGTGAGCCACGAAGCGAAGCGGAGTGGCGTTGAAAACCTCCAAACGGTACTCCGTTGCACTTCGTGCCTGGCTACGAACGAGTGGTCAGATAATTCCTCACTCCCGATAGTGACATCCCCGGCTCTGGCGGTTGTGGTAGGCGGCCTCGGCGACCAGGAGCGCCGCCTGCACCGCGTGGCGCAGCCCGACCAGCCCGTCTGTTAATCGGCTGGCCCGATAGAAGTCGTCTATCTCCTCCTTCAGGTGACGGAGGTCCCGGAGGGCACGCGTGAGCCGCCGTTTGGAGCGGACCAGTCCTACGTAGTTCCACATCGTGTGCTGGATGGCCCGCAGATCGCGCCAGATGAGGGCCGGGTCCGCCGCCTCCACCCCGGTCTCCTCCCAGGGCGGCACCTCCTCCGGGGAGACGACGGGGAGCACGCCCCGCGCGGCGATGTCCCGCGCCGCGCGCTGGCCCCAGACCAGCCCTTCCAGGAGCGACGTGGAGGCCAGACGGTTGGCCCCGTGCACTCCGGTACAGGCCACCTCCCCCACGGCGTAGAGATTCCGGATCGTCGTCCGGCCCCACTCGTCGGTCCAGACCCCGCCGCAGAAGTAGTGGGCCGCCGGGACGACCGGGATGGGCTGGGCGGTGATGTCCAGCCCCAGCGACCGGCACCGTTCGTAGATGGTGGGGAAGCGCTCCCGAATCCGCTCCGGCGGGAGGACGGAGGCGACGTCCAGCAGCACATAAGGGTATCCGTTGACCACCATTTCGTGGTGGATGGCCCGCGCGACCACATCCCGGGGGGCCAGGTCGCCCCACTCCGGAGCGTATTTCTGCATAAACGGGTGGCCGTCAGGGGTGAGCAACCGTCCCCCTTCCCCCCGCACCGCCTCGGAGATGAGGAATCCCTCCGCCCCGGGGAGGGCCAGGACGGTGGGGTGAAACTGGACGTACTCGGCGTTGATGACCCGCGCGCCGGCCCGGTAGGCCATGGCCAGGCCGTCGCCCCGGGCCCCCTCCGGGTTGGTGGTATAGCGGTAGATGCGCCCCAGCCCGCCCGTTGCCAGCACCGTCGCTCCGGAGAGGTACCGGTGCACCCGTCCTGTGGCCCGGTCCAGCACGTACGCGCCGTGGCAGGTGATGGGGTCGTAGACGGTGAGGGCATTTCGGGCGTGGTGGGGGAAGGTGATGAGGTCCACCGCCGTGGCGCCGGTCACCATGCGGACGTTGGGATACTTCCGCAGCGCGGCGATCAGCGCCCCGATGATGGCCTGCCCCGTCGCGTCGCCGACGTGGAGGATGCGGGGGCGGGAATGGGCCCCCTCCAGGCCGTAGGCCAGGTGCCCGTCGGGCTCCCGGTCAAAGGGGACACCCAGTTCCCGAATCAGCAACTCCTCCACCAGTCGGGGCCCCTCCTCCGCCAGGATGCGGACGGCGGCGGGGAAACTCAGGCCGGCCCCGGCGGCCAGCACATCCTGGGCCAGCAGGTCGGGGCTGTCGTCCTCCCCCAGGGCAACGATGCCCCCCTGCGCGTAGCGGGTGTTGCTCTCTTCGGGGTCGGTCGCGCGGGTGATGATGGTGACCTGCCGCTGGCGGTCGCGCGCCAGGAAAAGCGCGGCCGTCGCCCCGGCAACGCCACAACCGATAATCAGTACGTCAGTCTCTACCCGTTCGTCAACCATTCTATCTCCACCACCGCTTCCACTTTCCGGAATTCCGGGTCGCCGGTCACCAGTGTGGCGCTCAATTTCTGGGCCAGTGCGGCGGCAAAGGCATCCGCGTAGGAAATGGGGTATCGGGCTTTCAGGTGAGCAGCGGCAAAGGTGAGGTCCCGGTCGGCCAGCACGGTCTCCAGGGGGAGGTGGTCTATAATGCGAATGGCTTCCTCTGCGGCGGGGCGGCCCCCCTGGCATTCGCTGATATAGAGCACTTCCCCGTAGTTGACCAGACACAAGTAGAGGCGGGCCTCGCCAGACCGGGCACGAAGGAGAAGGTCCCGCACCCGTTCTGCCCCCGGCTCGCCCCGCAGATAGGCCAGAAGAGCAAAGGCATCAAGGACGTAAATCTGGCTCAATCTCCTGCTCCTCCTTCGTCTGCTCTTCCGTGCGCTCCCTCAAAAGAGCCTGAGTCCAGAGGTTTTCACCTCCGAACCGTCTGAGCGCTCCCAACCCCTCGGCAATCGGGTCTTCGGGAACAGTTACGATGGACAGAATGCCACCGTAATCAATGAACTGCACCCTTGTACCTGGCCGGAGACCGTATCGGTCACGGTATTCTTTGGGGATAACGACCCATCCCTTCGCAGTAACCGTTGCTGTAGTCATACTTTTTCCCCTCTTGGTAATACTTTTCTGGGACAAGTATATCATATTCTGCAGAATGTGCAACCGTTGAGCCGGAAATAAGGGTGGAGGCAGGTGTTATCAGGAAATGGGACACGGATTGGCGTGGGTGAAGGGTGTCGGCCTCCGCCGACACCCGGCACGAAGTGCCCAGTGAGGGCGATTCTTATCGGCTGAATCGTTAACAGTTTGACAAACAACGGGATGTATAATAAGATTTGAGGTAACACCCACCCTGATCGGTTTGCAGGTAACGTAGCGCAGGCTGTTAGCCTGCATGCAGGCCTGGCAGCCTGCGCTACAGGGGCGCGCCTTCGCCAGCGTCTTTTGTGGCGCTTGCCCGGAGGCCCCCTGGCAGGTAGTTACGATTTGGGGCGATTCTCAAGGATGGTGGCGACGATGACCACTGACCTGCTCTCCTCCCGCATCTCTTCCCGCACCGCGCGGGTTGCAGTGATCGGACTGGGGTATGTGGGGCTGCCGCTGGCGGTGGCCTTCGCCCGGGCCGGGTTCCCCGTCGTCGGCGTGGATGTGGATGAGAAGAAGGTCGCCGCGCTGAACGCGGGCCGCAGTTACATCGGCGACGTCTCCGATGAGGACCTGCGCCCGCATGTGGCCTCGGGCCGCCTCCGCGTCACGACGGACTACGACGCGCTCCGGGAAGCGGACGCCATCTTCATCTGCGTTCCCACACCCTACGACGCTCAGCGGGCCCCTGACCTCTCGTTCATCCGCGCCGCCGCCGAGGGCATCCGGCCCCGCCTCCGCCCCGGCCACCTGGTCGTCCTCCAGTCCACCACTTACCCTGGCACCACCGAGGAGGTCGTCCAGCCCATTCTGGAGGCCAGTGGTCTGCGGGCGGGGGTGGACTTCTACCTGGCCTTCTCCCCGGAGCGGATAGACCCCGGCAACAAACAGTGGTCGGCCTACAACACCCCGAAGGTGGTGGGCGGCGTGGACCCGGAGTCCACCCGCCTGGCCTGCGACCTGCTGGGCCAGATGGGCGCGCCGGTCCACCCCGTCTCCTCTCCTCGTGCCGCGGAGATGACCAAACTCCTGGAGAACATCTTTCGCTCCGTCAACATCGCGCTGGTCAACGAACTGGCCCTGCTGGCGGAGCGGATGGGGATTGACTTCTGGGAGGTCATAGAGGCGGCGAAGACCAAGCCCTTCGGATTTATGCCGTTCTATCCGGGAGCCGGGGTAGGAGGTCACTGCCTGGCGCCTGGGGAGTATATCACCATTCGGGGAGAAAACGGCTGTGAAATCCTCCCCATCCAATCCTGTTTTGAACGGGTCTCTGGAAGGTCTGAAATCCACGGTGTAATTCTGGCCCAACCCTCCTCTCATCTGGAGATTCTCTCCTTTAATCCCCAGACCGGTGAGACGTGCTTCCGGCCCCTGCGCTATATCTCCGCTCGCCGCTACGAGGGCGCGATGGTGGAGGTTCTCACCGCAGACGGGCGACGGCTGAAGGTGACGGATGGGCACCCAATGCTGGTTTGGGACAAAGAGGAAATTTGTATACGGCGGGCGGATGCTCTGAAAGCGGGGGATGACCTTCTTGTGGCGAAAGGGTTACCAGTAAAGTTAGAAGCCTACGCCAGCGGGCGCCGCAAGCGAATGCCTGTAACCCAATCGGAGGACCACGGCTTTTTTGCAACCGTAAAAGTCAGAGAGGTTAACCCCGCTCCGCCGGTAGACATGGTTTACTCCGTAGAGGTTGACGACTTTCACACATTCGTCACCTCTTACGGCATCGTTGTTCATAACTGCATCCCGGTTGATCCGTATTACCTCTCCTGGAAAGCCCGCGAATACGACTTCTACACCAAATTCATAGAACTGGCGGCGGAGGTGAATCAGGCCATGCCCTACCACGCGGTGGACCTGGTGGCGGAGGCCCTCTCTCAGGACGGGCTTCCCCTGAAGGGCGCGCGGGTGCTGGTGCTGGGCGTGGCCTTCAAACCCGACGTGGACGACCCCCGCAACTCCCCCGCCGAGCGGGTGATAGAACTCCTGCTGGCCCGGGGCGCGGAGGTCCGCTACCACGACCCCTACATCCCCCACTTCACCGTCGGCGGGGACGTCTTCTACCGGCCCAACTGCACGCTGGATTCCGTCCCGCTGACCGATGAGGAACTGGCGTCCGCCGACTGCGTCGTCATCGTGACCGGGCACCGGTCCGTAGACTACGCGCGGGTGGTCCAGAAGGCACGGCGCGTCGTGGATTGCTGCAACGCCACCCGGGGGACGCCGCCGGACCGGCGCGTCGTCCGCCTGGGCGCTCCTTTCCCCAGGTGAAACCGATGAAATCTCCGTTCACCATCACCGCAGAGGATGCGGAGGCCGCAGAGAGGAACAATCAGATACAACCCCCGCGCCCTCTGCGTTCTCTGCGGTTAGAACACAAACGCCCCTCTCCCGCCCACCTGCGCGCCGTCCAGGTGCTGACGGGCGTCGTCATCGTCGGCGCGCTGGCGGCCGCCGTCTACTTCCGGGACCGGCTGCAGGAACTGGCGGCCTACGGCTACGTGGCCGTCTTCCTGGTGGGATTGCTCAGCAACGCCACCATCATCCTGCCCATCCCCGGCCTGGCGGTCAGTTCGGTGCTGGGCGGCGTCTTCAACCCCTGGCTGGTGGGGGTGGTCGCGGGCATCGGGCAGGCGCTGGGGGAACTCTCCGGCTACCTGCTGGGCTACAGCGGCCAGACCCTGGTCGCCGACCGCCCCATCTACGACCGCCTCTACGGTTGGATGCGCCGCTACGGGGTCTGGGTCATCTTCGTCTTGGCGGCCATCCCCAACCCGATTTTTGACATCGGGGGAATGATCGCCGGCGCGCTCCGCTTCCCGCTCTGGAAATTTCTCTCCAGTTGCGCGGCGGGGAAAATCGTCAAAAACATCGTCTTCGCCCTGGCCGGGTACTACGGCATAGAGGCCATCCTGCGCCTGCTGGGGCGATGACCCGGCGACCTGCGATCCTGCGACCTGCGACCCTGCGACCTGCGACCCTGCGACCTGCGACCCTGCGACCTGCGACCTGTAAGGAGGCAACATGAACGGCTACATGGGCAAACTGCTGCGCGTGGACCTCTCCGGGGGCCGAATCTGGGAGGAGCCCCTGAACGAGGAGTACGCCCGCCTCTTCGTCGGCGGGAGCGGCCTGGCGGCCCGCTACCTGCTGGATATGGTCGGCCCGGAGACGGACCCCCTGGGCCCGGAGAACCCCCTCATCCTGATGACCGGCCCGCTGGTGGGCACCGCGATGCCCTCGGCGGGACGGCTGAGCGTCTGCGCGCTCTCCCCCCTCACCCGCATCTGGGGGGAGTCCAACACCGGGGGCTTTGTGGGGCCCGAACTCCGCTTCGCCGGGTACGACGGCATCATCGTCACCGGGCGGGCCGAACGCCCTGTCTGGCTCTCCGTGGTGGAGGGGGAGGCCCGCCTGCACGACGCGACCGACCTCTGGGGCCTGGACTCCTACGCCACCCAGGAGGGGGTCCGGGAACGGCTGAATGAGCCGAAGGCGCGGGTCCTCTGCATCGGCCCCGCCGGGGAGCGTTTGGTGAAGATGGCGGCGGTGATGAACGACCACGGCCGCGCCGCCGGACGGACCGGTATGGGCGCCGTGATGGGCTCCAAGAACCTCAAGGCCGTCGCCCTGCGGGGCACCGCTCAGGTCCCCCTGGCGGACCCGGAGGGGTTCAAGGCGACGGTACGGGAGGTCAACGCCGCCGCCTCCGAGGATATGGCCGCCGAGGCACTCCGGCTGGCGGGAACAGCGGGGTACGTGGATATGGCGCTGATGTTCGGCGACCTGCCTATCCGGAACTGGCGGCTGGGGGAGTGGGAGGAGGCCGGGAACCTCTCCGGCGTCCTCCTGACGGATCAGTACCTGAACCGCCCGATGGCCTGCTACCGCTGCCCCATCGCCTGTGGCCGGGAGACCCGCGCGCCCCGCTACGGCCTGGAGAAGGTGGACGGCCCTGAGTACGAGACCATTGGCGCCCTGGGGACGATGCTGATGATCGCCGACCTGGAGGCCGTCATCTACGCCGGCCACCTCTGCAACGTCTACGGGATGGACACCATCAGCGTCGGCTGCACCATCGCCCTGGCCTGTGAACTGGCGGAGCGGGGCATCCTCACCCCCGCCGATACTGGCGGCCTGGAACTCCGTTTCGGCGACGCGGAGACTGTCCACCGGCTCATCTCTATGATGGCCCGCCGGGAAGGGTTCGGGGATGTGCTGGCGGAGGGGAGCGCGGCGCTGGCGGAACGGTTCGGCGTCCCCGACCGGGCCATCGTGGTCAACCGGCTGGAAGTGCCGATGCACGACCCGCGCGCCTTCGTCGGAATGGCCGTCACCTATGCCCTCTCCCCGCGCGGCGCCTGCCACATGGAGGGGGACATGTACGGCGTGGACACCGGCCAGGGCCCGGCGGTGGAACTGGGCATCCTCCCCGGCGACCGTTTGGAGATGACGGAGGAAAAGGGGCGCATCGCGGCCCGCCAGCAGGCCTGGCGCAACCTGTACAACTCCTTGATTCTCTGCCAGTTCCAGAATCCCGGCGTGGAACGGGTCCTGGCGGCGCTGAACGGGGCCACGGGCTGGGGCTGGACTCCGGAGGATCTGTTAGAGGCCGGCAAGCGCATCGTCACCCTGAAACGGGTGCTGAACATGCGCCGGGGGCTGACCCGCGCCAGCGACCGTCTCCCGGCGCCGCTGCTGGAGCCTCTGGAGACGGGCGGGGCGGCGGGCGTGGTGCCCGACCTGGAGGTCCTGCTGGCGGGGGCGTATGCCGAATACGGCTGGGACCCGCAGACCGGCGCGCCGACGGAGGCCGCGCTGAAGGCTGCCGGGCTTGGCTGAAAGAGAGCGAACCATTCAGGCTTCCTCACCCATCCCCCGCCGCCTGCGGCGGCAGCGGCAACTACCTACAGGGGGACTCTGAGCCAGCGCCTGTAAAAGATGCTGGCAAGCACGCCCTTGTAGCGCAGGCCGCCAGGCCTGTATTCGCAGGCTAAAGCCTACGCTACATCATCTGCAAACGGGTCAGGGTCGGTAGTTACTGGCAGCGGCGAGGCCGCTGGGGGAGGAGTGAGGCTGAACCGTCACGCCCTTCTGTGCCAGGCACTTCGGAAGTGCCTGGCACGTTCGAGGGTTCTGCCACCTGAGACGGAATTGTTGCCATTTATGAGACTCCCTTTTCCGCTGTGGGCGTTCGGGCTTGCCCTGATCCTCCGAGTGATACCGGTGCTCTGGGGCCTCTCCCTGGACATCGGCCTGGACGACATGTTCCAGTACGATATGCTGGCGCGCAGCATCGCTGCCGGGAATGGCTACCGCTGGTATGCCCGGCCGGACCTGGAACTTATCCTGCCGTACCTCCAGATAGACCTTTCTCAGATTCCCTACGACCCGCGCGGCGTGGAGACCTCGTTTCGTCCGCCCCTGTATCCCGCATTTCTGGCACTGGTGTATACGATTTCGGGCCTCCCCCACCGCTTCGCGGCGGCGCGGCTGGCGCAAGCGGTTCTGGGGGCGTTGCTGGCGCCGATGACGTACATCCTGGGGCGACGATACGGCCTGGGAGAGCGCGAGGCCCGCGGGGCCTCACTGGCTGTGGCCACATATCCGATTCTGCTGGCCTATCCACTGGCGCTGGCTACAGAAAACCTCTTTTTCCCGCTGGTTCTGGCCTCGGTGCTGCTGTTGCTGCGGGCCGACGAGCGGAACCGGGCCCGCGACTGGTTCATTGCAGGCCTTCTTCTGGGACTGGCGACGCTGACCCGTTCGGTCATCTTCGCCTTCGGGCTTCTGGCGGCAGGCTGGGTTGGTTTCTCCGGCCATGGCTGGCGCGTGGGCCTGCGCAACGGCCTGCTGGTCCTGACTGGCGCTCTCCTGCTGATCCTCCCCTGGGCTGCGCGCAATACCCGTCTGCACGGCCAACTCACGTTCGTGGAGTCCTCCCTGGGCTATCAAATGTACCTGGGGTATCATCCGAAGTCCACCGGCACGTTTAACGCCGAGATCGCGACAGACCTGCTGTCCATCCTGGACGATGCGGAGCGGAACGAACAAGGATTGCGGGCGGTGGCGGACTTTGTCCGCGCCGACCCGATGCGCGTGCCGTATCTGATGGTGCGGAAATTGGGATATTTTTGGGGGCTGGAGAAACGGGCGCTCATCTATTTCTACAGTAACGGCTTCTTCGGCCCGCTCCCGGCGTGGGTGCTGATTTTCGCTCTGTTGCTGGTGAGTGTGCCGCTGGCCCTGATCACCCTGCCTGCCGTTTTAGGGTTGGTGTTTGACCGATGGCGGCGCCCCGTCGCCCTGCTGACCCTGCTGTTGGTGAGTTACATTCTTCCCCATATACTGATTATCGCGGAGGACCGCTTCCACCTTGCCCTGATCCCCTTTCTGGCGATACTGGCCGCGCGCGGCGTCTCCATCCTCTCTCATCAGACAACGGATATGAAGAAGGCCGAAAAATGGCGATGGGGAATTGCCGCCACCCTGATCGCGCTGTTGCTGTACAACTGGCTCTTTGAAGTATACGCTGACCGGCAAAAACTTCTCCTGCTCTTATCTCCAGGGGGACACACACTGGGGTTCCCCTATTAACCAGGGAGACGGATGGTTCGTGAAACTTCACCCCTATCATCTCTGTTCTCGGGGACGACCTGGAGAGCCACTGTGGCGGTTGTCGCCAGCACTCTCCTCCTGGTGGTGGATAGTTACCACGTCTTCTGGGGGGACCTATTGCTGACCCGCACTTTGCTCTACCTGGTGGTCCCACTGGGCATCGTCCTGCTGATCTTCCGGGAGCACCCCGCCCGCTACGGGGTCCAGTTGGGGGACTGGCGGGCAGGGATGGCCTGGACGCTGGGGGCATGCGCAGGACTGGCGGCGCTGATGGCCGTCGTGGCCCGAACCCCGGCGTTCCGGGAGTATTACGGCACCGATGCATCCCGGCCTCTGTTCTGGCTGGCGGACGGGGTGGAACTGCTGGGGTGGGAGTTTTTCTTCCGGGGGTTTCTGCTCTTCGCCCTCTACCGGGCCTGCGGGCCGCTGGCTCTGCTCCTCCAGGCGGTGCCGTTCACGATGGCCCACATCGGGAAGCCGGAACTGGAGACGCTCAGTTGTATCTTCGGCGGGACGGCCTTCGGCTACATCGCCTGGCGGACCCGTTCGTTTCTGTACCCGTTTCTCATTCACTGGTTTCTGGCCTCTTTCACGGCGGTGGTCGCAGGCATTGGTGGCTGAAGTGTAGAAGCCCTCCGGCGTGGCGCGGATCGCCAGACTGTCTGCCCCGCCAGGGGATTACCGGGGCCACAGGATGTCCTCTTTCACCCTCTTCTGGAGGAGGGAGAAGGGGGTTTTGCGGCAGCCTTCGGCCGCCGCAAAACCCTATTTCTGCGTCGGTTGGGAAAGAGGCCAGAACAGGATTTGGGCGTGGGCAGCAATCTGCCCACCCTGCGGGAATGAGATTGCCCAGACAATTTCGGAGCGCTCTACTGCGGATAGGGGAAGAATGAGCGGGTTGATCGTTCGTCCGGCGACTCCTGAGGACGCGGCTGCCATCACCGCCGTCCACTGCAGTCACGTCCAGGTCTGGCGGCGGGATGGGAAAGGGGAAGTCGTCCCGTACGACGCGCTTTCTCCCTACGAGCAGTGGCTCCATGGCGGCCCGTGGATGAACGTGGAGACCTGCGCGGCGTATCTGCAGGCCTGGTTAGGGGCAGGCCATCTGGCGCTGGTCGCTCTTCAGGGTGA
>JAGHZG010000023.1 GCA_017743275.1 Chloroflexota bacterium
GCCCACCCTCACCCCGACGTTCCCTCTGCCCCGGTCTCCCCTGCGCGTCGCCGTTGCCGCCATCCTTTCCCCCCGCACGACCTACCGCCTCTACGAGAACCTGGCTGCCTACCTGGAGGAGCGCCTGGGCGAGCCGGTAGAGGTCACCCAGCGCGCCACCTACGCGGAGACCAACGAACTCATCCGTACCCGCCAGGTGGACCTGGGATTTGTCTGCACAGGGCCATACATCCAAGGCCACCAAGAGTTCGGCCTGGAACTCTTAGCTATCCCCGAAATCAACGGCGAGCGGACATACCGCTCATACATCATCGTCCCCGCCGAAAGTCCCGCCCAGCAATGGGAGGACCTGCGGGGGACCGTCTTCGCCTTCACCGACCCTTTGTCCCTTTCCGGCTACTGGAGCGTATTGTACCTTCTCCATTCCGCAGGAGAGACCCCCGACCGCTTCTTTGCCCGCACCCTCTTCACCTACAGCCACGAGAACTCCGTCCGGGCGGTGGGGGAGAAATGGGTGGACGGCGCGGCGGTGGACAGTCTGGTCTACGAGGCGATGGCCCAGGAGACCCCCTTCTACCGGGAAAACATCCGTATCATCTGGCGGTCCGTCCCCTACGGCGCGCCGCCGGTCGTGGTGCACCCCGGCCTGGACCCGGCGCGCAAGGCCCAACTGCAACGGATTCTGTTAGAGATGGACCGGGACCCGGAGGGCCGGGCCACCCTGGCCCTGCTGGGGGTGAGCCGGTTCGTGCTCCCGGATGACCGCCTCTACGATTCGGCCCGGGAGGTCGTGCTGACGGTGGGAGAAAGGCCATGAGGGGACGATGGAGACAGGTCTGGAGCGTACTCTGGCCGATTCTGAGCAGCGTCAGTTTGCGGGTCAAGATTATCGGCATTGCCCTGGTCAGCATCTTCTCCCTGGGTCTGGGCATCACCTGGCAGGCCCGGGCGATGATGGTGCGCAGTCTCCAGCGGGAACTGGAGCAACGGGGAATCTCCATCGCCCGGGACCTGGCCTTCCGCAGCACCGACCTCGTTCTGACCAACAACCTCTACGGCCTCTACACCCTGGCCCGGGAGACCGTCCAGATTAACGAGGATGTCCGGTACACGTTTCTGGTGGACCCGGCGGGGAATGTGCTGGCACACTCCTTTGAGGGAGGGTTCCCGGCCGGCCTTCTTTCCGTTAACCGACCGGAGGAGGGCCAGCCCTATCGGCTCCAGAGGATTCAGACGGAGGAGGGGCTGATTCTGGACGTGGCGGTACCGGTGTTTGACGGCCGGGCGGGCGTGGCGCGGGTCGGTATGTCCTACCGTCGGCTGGACGGGATTGTTGCCGGGGCGACCCGCTGGTTGCTGGTGACCATGCTGGCCGTTTCCCTGGTGGGGATCGGGCTGAGCAGTCTGCTGACGTGGTTGCTCACCCGCCCCGTACGGGCGCTGACGGAGGCAACCCGCCGGGTGGGGGAGGGAGACCTGAGTCCCCGGCTGACGCCCTGGGCCGCGGACGAGATTGGCTACCTGCAGGAGTCCTTCAACACGATGGTGGAGCGGCTGGCCCGCGCCCGCCAGGAGATGGCTGCGGTCAACGAAAGCCTCCTCCGGCGCAATCGGGAACTCTCCACCCTCTACCAGGTCTCCCGGGCTCTCTCCGGGCCCCTGGAACTGGAGGCGGCCCTTCAGGACGTCCTCCGGCAGACGGTGACGGCCACAGCAGCCATAGGGGGCTGGGTCTGCCTGGTGGCTGCTGGTCATTCCGATTGCCGGACCTGTGCCACGTTCTGGCTGGACGGCCCATCCCGGTTTCCGATAGAGCGTTGTCCTCACTGCACTGCCTGCGAGCGGGTGCGTGCCGGTCCCCACCCGGCGGTCCTCGTTCCTGCTTTCTCCGAATGTTCTGCCTGCCCCCTGTTTCGGGAAGAAGACGCCAATGACCGGATGTATCATATTGCCATCCCGCTGCAGGTGAAAGGCGAAACCGTCGGCCTGCTCAATATGGTCTGTCAGGACGAGGTGTGCCAGGAGGATGTGGGGCTGTTGGAGGCCGTCGGGCGGCAGGTGGGCGTCGGTATAGAGAACGCGCGCCTGTGGGAGGAACTCCGGCGGAAAGAGGCCGTCCGGCGGGAACTGTTGCACAAAGCCATCACCGCCCAGGAGGAGGAGCGGCGTCGGATCGCCCGGGAACTCCACGACGAGGCCAGCCAGGCTCTGGCCGCGCTGCTGGTCAGCCTGCGGCTGATGGAAAATGCTCCCAGCCTGGAGGAGGCCCGCGCGCAGGTGGCCCGTATGCGGGAAGTGGTGAACCAGACGCTGGACGAAATCCGCGCTCTGGCCTGGGAACTGCGCCCCAGCGTTTTGGACGACCTGGGGCTGGTGCCCGCCCTCACCCGCTACATCCAGAGTTGCCGGTCCCGCTTCGGGATGGAGATTGACCTGGAGGTGGTGGGGCTGGACCAGGTCCGGTTGCCCTGGGAGGTGGAGACGGCCCTGTATCGCATCGCTCAGGAGGCGCTGACCAACGCGGCCCGCCACGCGGGCGCCCGGCACGTCAGCGTTATCCTGGAACAACGGGACAACCGCGCACTTCTGATCGTGGAAGATGACGGGGAAGGGTTTGATGTGGCGCAGGTCTGGGCGTCTGTTCAGGAGCGCGGCCGTCTGGGGCTCTACGGGATGGAGGAACGGGCCTCCCTGGTGGGCGGTCGCCTGACGGTGGAGTCGGCCCCGGGCTCCGGCACGACGGTGGTTGTGGAGGTGCCCTTATGACAGAGCCCAAAATCCGTGTTCTCATCGCCGATGACCATGCCGTCCTGCGCGCGGGCCTGCGGATGCTCCTGGACGCCGAACCGGATATAGAGGTTGTCGGGGAAGCGCGGGACGGCCTGGAAGTTCTGGCGCGCGTCCGGACGCTGACCCCCGACGTCCTGCTGCTGGACCTGGCGATGCCGGGGATGGGAGGGCTGGAGGTGCTGGGGCGGGTCCGGGAGGTGTCGCCCCAGACCCGTGTGTTGATCCTCACGATGCACGAAGAGGAGGAGTACCTGCGGGAGGCCCTGCGGGCCGGCAGCGCGGGCTACGTTCTCAAGCGGGCGGCCGCAGAGGAACTTCTTTCCGCCATTCGGGCCGTCTACCATGGCGGCGTCTACCTCCACCCCGAGCATACCCGGCGGCTGCTGGAGGAGATGGTGGACCGGGGAGCACGGAGGCCGGAACCGGAGACGGAACCCCCTCTGAGCCCCCGGGAGCGGGAGGTTCTGCGTCTGATTGCCCTGGGGTATACCAACCAGCAGGCGGCCGATGCCCTGTATCTGAGCGTCAAGACGGTGGAGACGTACCGGGCGCGGCTGATGGCCAAACTGGGGCTGCGCACCCGGGCCGAACTGGTGCGCTACGCCTTCCAGCAGGGGTGGATCCGGCCCGAGGAGACCGGGGATTGAGGTCTGCCCTATCCCGTCAGGTTTTCCCCGACATCCTGAAACGGAATTTTCCCCCACATTTTCCCCAAAATTCCCCGATAGACAGAGCCCCTCCGGTCCCGTAGAATAACACAGCGCGTCACTGCCTACCCGCTTCGCGATCTCTTCCCGTTGCGGCATCTGTAACGCAGGCTGTCGGCCTGTCCTGGCATACCGGCCTGATGTCCGGTGCCGCGATACGCGATAAGCGATACGCGATATGCGATACGCGATATGCGATATGCGATATGCGATACGCGATAAGCGATCCGCGATCAGCGAACTGAGCGGCGCGCTGGGCGACCTGGGCACGCTGGTTCCTCTGACCGTGGCCCTCATCACGGTGAACGGGCTCCCGGCCACCAGCGTCTTCTTCGGGGTCGGCGTGGCCTACCTCATGACGGGCCTCTTCTATCGCCTTCCCATCCCGGTTCAGCCCCTGAAGGCCGTCGCGGCCATCGCCATCGCCCGCGGCCTCCCCGGTACGGCGGTGGCCGCGGCTGGCTGGTGGATGGGGGGACTGCTCCTCCTCTTTGCCTTCGCCGACCTTTCCCGCTGGCTGGACCGGTTCTTCACCCGGCCCGTGATCCGCGGCATCCAGTTGGGCCTGGGGGCGATGCTGGTGCGGAGCGGCCTGGTGCTGGCCTCCCGACCCCAGGTGGTGCCCGGCGGAGAGGAGCGGGTTATCCACCTGGCCTCCCGCGCGCTGCCCGTGGGCTGGCTGGTGGCAGTGGCGGCCCTCCTCCTGTTAGGCGTGGCGCTCCGTCACCGCCGGTATCTGGCCTCCCTCTTCCTTCTGGCCTTCGGCGGCCTGACCGCTCTCGCCGTTGGCGGCGCCGGGCGGGTGCTGGGTGGAATTCGCCTGGGGATTGCCCTTCCTGTGCCGGCCCTTCCTTCCACCGCAGACCTGCTCTCGGCCCTCGTCTTCCTGGTCCTGCCCCAGATTCCCCTGACCCTGGGCAATGCCGTCTTCGCCACGGTGGACACCGCGCAGACCTACTTCGGCCCCCGGGCCCATCGGGTCACCCCCCGCAACCTGCTGACCACGATGGGCATCTCCCAACTGGTCGCGGCCCTCTTCGGGGGCGTGCCGGTCTGCCACGGGTCCGGGGGGCTCACCGCCCACTATCGGCTGGGGGCCCGTACCGGCGCCGCGCCGCTCATCATGGGCGCCCTCTGCCTGGCCCTGGCCCTCTTCGTGGACGGCAACGCCCTGCCCATCCTGGCTCTCATCCCCTACCCGGTCCTGGGCACCCTGCTGGCCTTTGTGGGGGTTCAGCACGGTCTGCTGGTCCGGGACCTGCGGGGGTGGGAGGAGGCCGGAGTGGCACTGACGACGGCCTTCCTGGGTTTTGCCACCAACAACCTGGCCCTGGGCTTTGGCGGCGGGATTCTCCTTCAGCAGTCCCTCGGGCTGATCCGATGGGCCCGTGCCCGGAGAGCATCCGTCCGGCCCTGTGGGGGTGCCCTATGAAGGCCAGCGGGGCCGTTCTGGTTGGCGGGAAAAGCCGCCGGATGGGGATAGATAAGCCCCTCATCCCCATCGGCGGACAGCGGTTGATAGAACGGGTCGTCGGCACCCTCGCCCAGATGGTGGAGGAGGTGCTGCTGGTCGGGCAGGGAGCCGTCCGGCTGTCCTGGCTGGGTTTCCCCTGCATAGAGGACCTGTTGCCCGGCGGCCCGCTGGCCGGCATCTACACCGCCCTCGCGGCGGCCCGCCACCCCCATTGCCTGATCGTCGCCTGCGATATGCCCTTCCTGGACCCGCCCCTGCTGGCCTACCTGCTGGAGCAGGCGCCCGGATGGGACGTCGTCGTCCCCTATGTGGACGGTCATCTGGAGCCCCTCCACGCCGTCTACACCCGCTCCTGCCAGGAGGTGGTCGGGGAGATGCTGGCGCGCGGGGAGACCTGCCCGCTGGACCTGTACCCCCGCGTTCGGACCCGGTACGTGGGGCCGGAGGAGATCGCCGGTTTTCCAGGGGGCTGGCGCTCCTTCGTCAACCTCAACACGCCGCAGGAACTGGTACAGGTTTTGGAACCGCAGAGGATGTCAGGGGTACAAAGCCTCTCTGTGCTCTCTGCACCGCCGCTGTAATTACCCGCAAGTCTACAGAAAGGAGTCAGTCCTATGTTGGTAGAAATGGAGGTCAAAAGCGTCACTCTGCAGATGTACGAGGACCTGGATCGGGCGCTGAAAAAGCCCCTCCGGGAACGCCACTGGGGGATGGTGATTGATACCCGCAAGTGCGTCGGCTGTAACGCCTGCGCGGTGGCCTGCAAGATCGAGAACAAACTCCCCCCGGGTGTAGTCTACAACGTGGTCATAGATGAAGAGTTCGGGACCTACCCCAACGTGGCCCGGCGCTTCATCTCCCGCCCATGTCTGCAGTGTCAGAACCCGCCCTGCGTGCCGGTCTGCCCGGTCAACGCCACCTACAAGCGGCCCGACGGCATCGTGGTCATGGACTACGACACCTGCATCGGCTGCCGCTATTGTATCTCCGCCTGCCCCTACGGGGCCCGATCCTTTGACTTCGGCAACTTCTACACCGTCGGGCAGACGCCGGAGGTGATGCCCTGGGACGTGATGCCTAGTTTTGAGTACGGGGAGGAACAGCAGCGGGATCCCCGCAATCCCTGGCGCTCCCCCATCGGCAACGTCCGTAAGTGCCACTTCTGCCTCCACCGCCTGGAGAAGGGGATGCTCCCGGCCTGTGTGACCACCTGCATCGGTCAGGCCTACATCTTCGGCGACCTGAATGACCCCGAAAGCCTGGTGGCCCAACTGGCCGCATCTCCGCGAGCCATCCGCCTCAAAGAGGAACTGGGCGCTGAGCCCAGCGTTTATTACTTGCTGTAGGAGGGTGCCATGGGTAAAAGAGCATTGGTCATTGGGATTATAGGCCTCCTGCTCCTGTTAGCCGGCCTTCCGGGTTTGGTGAACCGCCTCACCCACGGCCACCTCTATGCAGGCTATAGCACACCGGTGCCTTGGGCCTTGTGGGTAGTACTTTATGTGTATTTCAGTGGTATCTCCGCCGGCGCTTTCCTCATTTCCTCTATGGTCTACGTCTTCGGGATGAGGCAGTTTGAGCGCATCGGACGGCTGGCTCTCTTCACCGCGCTGGTCTGTCTACTGACCGCGCTGCTTTTCATCGGGCTTGACCTTGGACATTCGCAACGCTTCTTCCTCCTCTTCACTCGCCCCAGTTTCACCTCGCCTATGGTTTGGATCGTCTGGCTCTACACCGTTTACTTCTTCCTGCTCCTGGCCGAAATCTGGTTCGTGATGCGTCCCAGTTTCGTCCGCGGCGGGGAGGGGAAGGGGTTCAAGGCCGGTCTCTACCGGTTCCTGACTTTCGGCGTGCGGGACCTCAGCCCCAGGGCCATGGAGCGGGACCGCAAAATCGTCCGGATTCTGGGCACCATCGGCGTCCCGCTGGCCATTGCCTTCAGCGGGAGCGTGGGGACAGCCTTCGCCGTAACCGTCGCCCGGGCCTACTGGCACACGGGTCTCCTCCCCATCATGTTCCTGGTCTCTGCCCTGGCCTCCGGCGGCGCCCTGCTCACCACCATCGTGGCCTTTGTTTTGCCTAACGGCCTTGGGGAGCACCGGGAAGAGGTCATCGGCCTGGGGCGGTTGCTGGTCCTGCTCCTCTTCGTGTACTTCCTGATGGAGATTGCCGAGATTCTGGTCAGCCTCTATGAGACCGTCCCGGCCCACTTCATCCCCATCCACGACCAGCTCTTCGGCCCCAACTGGTGGATTTTCTGGATTCTGGGGATGGGGATGGCACTGGTGGGCCCGATGCTCATTCTGACCTTCCTGGGCCGCCGCAGCGCTCTCTGGACCGGCATCGCTGGCCTGCTGGCGACCATCGGCTTTATCGGTATCCGCTGGAACATCGTCCTGCCGGGGTTCGCCGTGGAGGAACTGCCGGGCATTAGCAAATCCTTCTTTGAGCCCCACTGGACCTACGGCCTTTACATCCCCAGCGCGATGGAATGGGGGGTGACCCTCTTCAGTGTGGGGGTGGGCGTGCTGATCCTGGCTTTGGGCTTCGGGCTCCTCCCCCTGCGAGCGGAGGAAGCCCCCGCATAGAACCATACAGGCGAAGCGCTGCTTCGCCCTAACCTGAGAAGGAGGGAACGATGGAACTGACCCGACGGGAATTTCTGACTCTTTCGGCCTTTGTCGGAGGAACGGCCCTGTTCCTCAAGGCAACGGACATCCTGGCCGCCCTGGATTCGGAGGGGGGCAATCTCTATCCGCTGGCCGAGCCGGACAAGATGATCTACACCGTCTGCCAGCAGTGCAACACCCAGTGCGGCATCAAGGTCAAACTGCTGGACGGCGTGGCGGCCAAGATAGACGGCAATCCCTACTCCCCCTGGAACCTTTACCCCCATATTCCATATAAGACGCCTGTCTCCCAGGTGGCCCGCGTGGAGGGCTACATCTGCCCCAAAGGACAGACCGGCATCCAGACTGCCTACGATCCCTACCGCATCCGGACAGTTCTCAAGCGCAAGCCCGGCACCCGGCGGGGTGAGAACCAGTGGATAACCATTCCCTTTGAGCAGGCCATCCGGGAGATTGTGGAGGGTGGCGACCTCTTCGGCGAAGGGCCTGTCCCCGGCTTCAAGGACCTCTGGGCCATCCGGGACCCCAAAGTGATGAAGGAGATGGGGGACTTTATCAAGAAAATCTGGGCCGAGAAGGACCCGGAGAAAAAGAAAGGCCTGGTGGAAGAATTCAAGACCAAGTTCGCCGATTATCTGGATGCGATGATTGACCCCGACCATCCAGACCTGGGGCCCAAGAACAACCAGATTGTCCTGATGTGGGGCCGGCTCAAGGGTGGCCGGAGCGACTTCCTCCACCGCTTCTTCGGCAGTGGTCTGGGGACGGTCAACCGCCACGGCCACACCACCGTCTGCCAGGGCTCCCTCTATTTTGGCTGCAAGGCGATGTCCGAGCAGTTTGTGGACGGTAAGTTCTCCGGCGGCGCCAAGTTCTACTGGCTGGCAGACCTGGGCAACAGCGAGTTCGTCATCTTCGTGGGGGCCAACATCTTTGAGGGGAACTACGGCCCGCCGCTGCGGGCGCCCCAAATCACCGAAGGGCTCACCAATGGCCGGTTCAAATACGCGGTGATTGACCCCCGCTTCGGCAAGACCTCTTCCCGGGCCTGGAAGTGGCTCCCCATTAAGCCCGGTACCGAGGGGGCCGTGGCGATGGCGATGATCCGGTGGATCATAGAGAACGGCCGCTACGATGAGAAATACCTGCGCAATGCCAACCCGGCCGCAGCGAAAGCGGCCGGGGAACCCACCTGGACCAACGCCGTCTGGCTGGTGAAGATCGGCGAGGACGGCACTCCCGGCGCCTTCCTCCGGGCCTCGGAAATCGGCCTGACGCAGAAGCAGGAGGTGGAAAAGGAGGGCAAAAAGGTGGCCGTTTACGTCACTCCGGAGGGGAAGGAGTACGTCTATGACCTCCTGGTGACAATGGTGGATGGCAAACCGGTGGCCTTTGACCCCAACGACGCCGAAACAGTGGTGGTGGGCGACCTGTTCGTGGATGTCAATCTCCGGGCCTCCGACGGGAAGACCATCCCGGTCAAGAGCGGGATGCAGATTCTGAAGGAATCGGCGGAGAAGATGACCCTTGAGGAATACGCCGCCGAGGCCGGGATTCGGCCCGAGGACATCGTGGACCTGGCCCGGGAGTTCACCTCCCACGGCAAGCGGGCCGCCGTGGACATCCACCGGGGCGTCTCCCAGCACACCAACGGCTTCTACAACTCGGTGGCCTGGCTCACTCTTCCCCTCCTTATCGGCAATTACGATTGGGCCGGAGGGATGATCAAGCCCACCACCTACGACTTTCGGGGCTCCAAGGCGAAGAAGCCCTTTGAATTGGCGGCGATGAACCCCGGCGCCCTCTCGCCCTTCGGCATCAGCATCATCCGCCACGAGGTCAAGTGGCAGGACACCACCCTCTACGACAAGAACTACCCGGCGAAACGGAACTGGTATCCCCTCTCCTCGGACATCTACCAGGAGATTATCCCATCCATCGGGGACGCCTACCCGTATCCGGTCAAAATTCTGTTCATATATATGGGCTCGCCCGTCTACGCCCTCCCGGCGGGGAACACCAACATTGAAATCCTCAAGGACCCAAAGAAGATCCCGCTGATCGTGGCCTCGGACATCGTGGTGGGCGAGACCTCCATGTACGCCGACTACATCTTCCCCGACCACTCCTACCTGGAGCGGTGGGAGTTCGGCGGGTCGCACCCGTCGGTGGCCTGGAAGGTCCAGCCGGTGCGCCAGCCCGCCATCCCACCTCTCACGGAGACGGTGAGGGTCTACGGCCAGGAGATGCCCCTCTCCCTGGAGGCGACGCTTCTGGGTCTGGCCGAGGCGCTGGGCCTGCCCAACTTCGGCTCCAGCGGCCTGGGCGAGGGCGTTCCTTTGACCCACCCGGACCACCTCTACCTGCGGATGGTGGCCAACCTCGCCTTCGGGGAGAAGGAGGACGGCTCCGATGCCGTGCCCGACGCCGACGACGAAGAGGTGCGCATCTTCCTGGAAGCCCGCAAGTACCTGCCCAGGAGCGTGTTTGACCCGGAGCGTTGGAAGGCCATCGTGGGAGAGGACATGTGGCGCAAGGTGGTATACGTGCTCAACCGGGGCGGCCGCTTCCAGGACTTCGCCAAAGCCTACGAGGGCGCCCAGGTGAAGAACAAGTACGGCAAACTCATCAACCTCTACCAGGAGAAGACGGCTACCACCAAGAGCGCGATGACGGGCAAACCCCTCTTCGGCTGCGCGGCCTACGTCCCCGGCCCGACGGACGTCCTGGGCAACCGTCTGGAGGACGAGAAGGCCGGCTACGACCTCCGGCTCATCACCTACCGGGAGATTTTCCAGACCAAGACCCGCACCATCTCCAACTACTGGCTACTGGGCTTCTATCCGGAGAACTTTTTCCTCCTCAACGCCCAGGACGCGGCCCGGCTCGGTCTCAGGGACGGCGACCTGGTGAAGGTCGTCTCTCCGGACAACCCGGAGGGGGTCTGGGACCTGGGCAATGGGCAGAAGAAACCGATGGTGGGGAAGGTGAAGGTGATCCAGGGGTTGCGGCCGGGGGTGGTGGCCTTCAGCCTGGGCCACGGCCACTGGGCCTATGGCTCCACCGACATCGTGGTGGACGGGAAGGTCATAAAGGGCGACCCGCGCCGGGCCACGGGGGTGCACGCCAACGCGGCCATGCGGGTGGACCCGTACCTGAAGAACACCTGTCTGGTGGACCCGGTGGGTGGCTCGGCCGTCTTCTACGACACCTGGGTACGCCTGGAACGGGCATAACAGGCAGAAAAACCGCCCGCAGGCCGGGCCTGCGGGCGGTTTTTTTATCCGATACCGCCAGCGCCGCTCCTCCGCATC
>JAGHZG010000024.1 GCA_017743275.1 Chloroflexota bacterium
ACGCTGGCAAAGGCACGCCCCTGTAGCGCAGGCCGCCGGGCCTGCATGCAGGCTGTCAGCCTGCGCTTCGTTCTCCAAAATCCCAAGCGTCAGCGCCATCGGGCCGAATAGGCCCCCCGACAGTCATTACCTACCACCTCCTGTTGCGTTGATCGTCAGGCGCGGGGGCCATCCACGAATGGGCCACGAATCCACGAAGGATGGCGCGATTCGTGCATTCGTGAAGCATTCATGGACGGCTCGCCCCGCCCAACAGAACCAGGGTAGGTAGTTACCCCCGACAAAGTGGGGACACACTTGCTGACCCGAATGAACCCGGAAATAGGACACGGATGGGCACGGATGATACGGGTTTTCACGGATTTTTCTCCGTGTCCATCCGTAAACCCCGTGTTCATCCGTGTGCTATTGAATGGGACACGGATGCACACGGATGGATACGAAAGAACACGGATTTTACGTTAGCGGCTTCGCCGCTGCCGAAAACTTCATTCCAGACATTCTACGACGGCCCGGGCCATCTCCCGGGTGGTGGCGGTGCCGCCCATATCCGGGGTGAGGGCCTGGCCCCGGCGGTAGGTCTCCCAAACTGCCCTCTCTATCCGGACAGCGGCCGCGCTCTCTCCCAGGTGGGCCAGCATCATCGCGCCCGCCAGGATCAGGGCCGTGGGGTTGGCAATGCCTTTCCCGGCGATGTCGGGCGCGGAGCCGTGGACCGCTTCAAAGATGGCCACTCCGTCCCCGACGTTGGCCGCCGGTGCCAGCCCCAGCCCTCCCACCAGCCCCGCTGCCAGGTCGGAAACGATGTCGCCATAGAGGTTAGGGCAAAGCAAGACATCGTGCCTTCCTGGATCCAGTACCAGGTCCATGCAGAGGGCATCCACAATCCGCTCGGTGTACGGGACCTGCGGGTACTGCCCGGCCACCTCCCGGGCGCACTGCAGGAACAGCCCGTCGCTCATCTTCAGGATGTTGGCCTTGTGGACGGCCGTGATCTGGCGGCGACCGTAGCGGGACGCGTAGTCAAAGGCGAAGCGGGCGATCCGCAGGCTGGCCCGCCGGGTGATGCGCTTCTCCGCCACCACGGTATCCTCGTCTATCCGGTACTCTATGCCTGCGTAGAGGTCTTCGGTGTTCTCCCGGATGATGACCAGGTCCACATCGGAGTAGCGGGCCGGGACTCCAGGGATGCTCCGCACCGGGCGCAGGTTGGCATAGAGGTCCAGACGCTGCCGGAGCGCGACCGTCACGCTGGAGAAGCCGGTCCCGACCGGGGTGGTGATGGGGCCCTTCAGGGCAACCCCCCAGCGACGGATCTCCTCCACCACCTCCTCGGGTAAGGGAGTTCCGGCCTTCTCCATCGCGGCGATACCGGTTTCATAGGGCCTCCAGTCAATTTCCACCCCGGTGGCTTCCAGGACTTCCCGGGTGGCTTCCGTAATTTCCGGCCCGATGCCATCTCCGGGGAGAAGGACTACGGGGTATCCTGCCATCGGAACCCTCCGTACCGGAGCACATGGGGGATCAGTCCGCCGCTTGCCAGAATGGCCCGCATCACCGGGGGGAGGGGGCGGAAAGTCCGCTCAAAGTTCCGGGTCAGGTTGCGTACCCGGCCCTCCACCACGTCTACCTCAATCTCATCGCCTGTCTCAAAGCCCTCGGTGTCGCAGATGATGGGCATCAGGCCCACGTTGACCGCGTTCCGGAAGAAGATGCGGGCAAAGGACGGGGCGATGACGGCCTGAATGCCCCGTTCTTTCAGGACCAGGGCGGCATGTTCGCGGGAAGAGCCCTGTCCGAAATTCTTCCCAGCCACTACGAAGTCACCCGGCCGGGCGTTCCGGGCAAATTCCGGGTCGGCGTCCTCCAGGGTATGCTCGGCCAGCGCTTTCAAATCTCCCCGCAGATGGTAGTACCGACCGGGGGTGATGTGATCGGTGCTGATCCCGTCTCCGAACCGCCAGACTTTGCCGCGAAGGATTCGTTCCATGGATGGCTCCTCTACAGAAATTCTCTCGGGTCGGTGATCCGGCCCCGCACAGCGGTGGCGGCCGCCGTAGCGGGCGAGGCCAGGTAGATTTCCGCTTCGGGGTTGCCCATCCGGCCCTGGAAGTTCCGGTTCTGGGTGGAGAGACAGCGCTCCCCGTCGGCCAGGACCCCCTGGTGCACTCCGACGCAGGCCCCGCATCCCGGGGGAAGGATGAGGCCGCCGGCTTCCACGAAGACCTGAAGCAACCCTTCCTGCAGGGCATCCAGGTAGACCTGGCGGGAAGCGGGACAGACCAGCAGGCGAACGCCGGGGTGGACCCGGCGACCCTGCAAGATACGGGCGGCTATCCGGAAATCCGAAAGCCGCCCGTTCGTGCATGTTCCGATGAAAACCTGGTCCACAGGCACGTCCCCCACCTCCTCCACCGGCCGGACGTTATCAACAAAATGTGGGAACGCCACCTGAGGAGCAAGGGAATCCACAGGGATGTGCACCCGGCGCTCATAGCGGGCATCGGGGTCGGGGGCCAGGGGGGTATAGCCGTCGGCCCGTCCGCGGGATGCCAGGAACCGACGGGTCTGCTCATCGGCGGCGCAGAGGCCGGTTTTGGCTCCGGCCTCCACTGCCATATTGCAGAGGGTCATCCGCTCCTCCACGCTCATCGCGGCGACCGTGGGGCCGCCGAACTCCAGCGCCTGATAGTTGGCCCCCTCCGCACCCAGCCGGCCGATCAGGTGCAGAATCACATCTTTTGCCGTCACCATGGGGGGGAAAGTCCCCTCCACCTCCACCCGAATGGAAGGGGGCACCCGCAACCACGTCTGCCCCAGCGCCATCGCGACGGCAATATCGGTGGACCCCATACCGGTGGCGAAGGCCGCCAGCGCCCCCGCCGTGCAGGTATGGGAGTCCGCACCCAGGATGATCTGCCCGGGTCGGGCCCAGCGCTCCGCAACAATCTGGTGACAGATGCCCTCACCAGGCGGGTAAAACCGGGCGCCCGTTTGATCGGCAAAAGTGCGGAGCCGTTTCTGGACGTTGGAGAGTTCCCGGCGGGGGGCCGGCGCGGCATGGTCGGAGAAAAAGAGGACCTGCGTCGCCGGGCGGGTTCGCTCCAGCGCGCTGAACCGGTCCAGGGCCAGGGGGCCTGTCCCCTCATGGGCCAGCAACAGGTCTACGGGGACAACCACGATGTCCTCCGCCCGGACCTCCTCCCCGATCCGCCGGGAGATAATTTTCTCTGCCAGTGTGAGTCCCATAGCGCCATCTCCTCCAGGTTTCAGGTTCTGGTTACCCGACAGAGCGCAGAGATTTTCAATAGTGGTCTGCGGTCCCTGCGATGTGGAGTCATCCGTGCCAGTTCGTAAAAACCTGTGTTCATCCGTGTGCGATGGAATGGGACACGGATAGACACGGATGGCACGGGTTTTCACGGATTCTATCCGTGTCCATCCGTCCAACCCATGTTCATCCGTGTACGATGGAATGGGACACGGATAGACACAGATGACACGGGTTTTCACGGATTCCACCCGTGTCCATCCGTCCAACCCGTGTTCATCCGTGTGCCATTTTGAATTGGACACGGACGGTACGGATTTTTACGGTTGTTTATACTCGTGCCAATCTGTAAAACCCGTGTTGATCCGTGTGCGATGCCGACTGAAGTCTTATCTAAACGGTTTTCAGACGGTGCGGTGGATCACTGCCCGGTACAGGAGCATCAGTTCTTTATCAAAGAGCGGTCGCTTCAACTCCACCGCCGCCGCCCGCACCCGTTCCAGAAGACGACCGGCGGTCTCCCCGTCCAGTGGAATCCCGAACTCCGTGCTGAACTTGTGGATCAGCGCGTGGGTTCCCGAGTGCTTGCCGATGACGATCTGCCGCTCCAGATTGACCTCTTCCGGACTGAAGGCCTCGTAGGTGTGGGGGTGCTTGAGGATGCCGTCGGCGTGGATGCCGGATTCGTGGGCGAAAATGGAACTCCCGATGATGGCCTTCCAGACAGGGATGGCGCGCTGGCTGGCCTTCGCGATGTACTCAGCCGCCTCCCGGAAGCGAGTGGTATCCACCCCCAGGTCCACCCCGTAGAGGTGCTTCAGCGCCATCACCACCTCCTCCAGGGGAGAGTTGCCGGTCCGTTCCCCCAGGCCGCCCAGAGAAGCCGCCACGGCGCGCGCGCCCGCCCGAAGACCCAGCAGGACGTTGGCCGTCGCCATCCCGAAGTCGTTGTGCATGTGGAGTTGAACAGGGATGGAAACGGCCCGGCAAATCTGCTGGATATGACGGTAGGTCGTGAAGGGATCGTTCACGCCGAGGGAGTCGCAGTAACGGACCATCTGAGCGCCCAGGGCCTCCGCCCGACGGTAGTACCCGGTGAGGAAGCCCAGATCGGAGCGAGAGGCATCCTCTGCGCTGACGATGATGGAGAGCCCGTGCCGTTTGGCCTCATCCACCGCCTCCTCCATGCGCTCCAGAACCCAGGCGCGCGTCTGGCGAAACTTGCGCTCAATGTGGGTGTCGGATGTGGAGATGGAGATGACCACACCGTGGACACCGCATTGGGCGGCGTCCCGCACGTCTTCCCGGCGGGCCCGGGCGAACGCGTAGACCTCCAGCGGGATCTGGCTTCCCCCAACCTGGAGATGCGCGTTCACAATGCTCCGGACGGCGTCCTGTTCCTCCGGCCCCAGGGCCGGGAATCCGGCCTCCAGCGAAGGGATGCCCATATGGGCCAGGTGGGAGGCGATCTGCAGTTTCTCCCAGCGGGAGAAAATCACCCCCACCGCCTGTTCCCCATCCCGCAGCGTGATGTCCATCAAATGGATGTCCATAGTTCCTCCTTTAGTTCGTATGGCTCAACCGGCGGTACTCCTCCACCACCTCCTGATCAAAGAGGGAGCGCTTCAGCGCAATGGCGCGGGAGCGGAGCATCGGCACCAGTTGCCGGAGTTCCGCTTCGGTAGGATGAAACCCGTACTCCCGCAGTTTCTGGGCCACGACGGAGGGTCCGGAGTACTTGCCCACGTTGAACCGGCGGGATAGCCCTACCTCCCCGGGCAGGAAAACTTCATAGGTGGCGGGATCGCGCACCACGCCGCTGGCCCGGCCTTCGGACTCGTAGATAAACAGATTGCTTCCGACCACCGGCTTGGACGGCGGGAGTGGTCTCCCCGAGGCCAGGGCCACATATTCCGAGAGTTCCCGCATCAGGGAAGTCCGAAAGCCCAGGCGGATCCCCTCGCAGTATTGAAGCGCCATCACCAGTTCCTCCAGAGAGGCATTCCCTGCCCGCTCCCCCAGCCCGTTGACGGTGGTATTGACATACGTGGCACCGGCCTTCAGGCCCGCCAGCGCGTTCGCCACGGCCATCCCGAAGTCGTTATGGGTGTGCATCTCCACGGGCAGGCCTGCTTCGTCCACCAGCAACTTCACCCGTTTATACGTCTCCACGGGGTCCAAGACGCCCACGGTGTCACAATACCGCAACCGGTCGGCTCCCGCTTCTTTCGCCGCGCGGGCGAACTCCAACAGGAACTCCGGGTCGGCCCGGGAGGCGTCCTCTGCGTTCACCGAGACGTAGAGGCTGTGACGCTTGGCGAACTCTGTGGACCGCTGGACCGCATCCAGCACCTGCTGGCGGGTGGAGCGCAGTTTATGCTGGATATGGATGTCGGAAACGGAGATGGAGAGCGCCACCGCGTCCACTCCGCAGTCCAGGGAGTGCCGGACATCATCCACCACGGCACGGTTCCAGGCCAGAATGCTGGTGGGGAGTTCCAGCCGGACGATGGCTTTGATGGCTTCCTTTTCATCTCCGCCCATCGCCGGGATGCCCACCTCAATCTGGTGGACGCCCAGCATCGCCAGCAGGCGCGCGATGTGAATCTTCTCCTCGTTGGCGAAAACCACCCCTGCCGTCTGCTCCCCATCGCGCAGCGTGGTATCGTCTATGTAGACCGAATGGCGGATGGGTGAATTCAGCATATCTTCCGGGAGGCCCTCGTCTAATTTGAACGGAATCATTGTATGCCCTCCTTAAAAATAACATAAAAGTTGGATCCGCAACTACCTGCCCTGGTCGGCTTGCAGATCACGTAGCGCAGGCGGTTCGCCTGCGTGCAGGCCTGGCGGCCTGCGCTACAGGGGCATGCCTTCGCCAACATCTTTTATGGCGCTTCCCAGAGGCACCCGGGCAGGTGGTTACCTGGATCCGCTGTGATTCAAGCCCGAGAGGCCCGGGCTCTCTAGGGGAGAGAGCGGACGGGGCCGTCCGGCCCCCACCATCTCTCCCAGGAGTTTGGACTTCTGATAGGCGGCCCAGACGGCTTTGGAGATCACAGTTCGCATCCCTCCTTTCTCCAGTTGATAGATCGCCTCAGCGCTGGTCCCGCCCGGCGAGGTCACCATGTTGCGCAGTTCCGCCAGATGTTTCCCCGACTCCCGTGCGAACAGCGCGGACCCGATCACCGTCTGGATGACCAGTTCTTGCGCCACCCGGCGGGAGAAGCCCAGATGGACGGCGGCGTCTATGAGGGCCTCCATCACCAGGAAAATATACGTGGGGCCCGTCCCGCTGACGGCGGTGGCCATATCAATGCTGTCCTCGTCGTGGACGAACAGTTCTTTCCCCAGAGCGCTCAGGAGCAGGCAGGTCTGCTCCCGTTGTCCCTCGGTCACTTCCGGGGTAGCGGTCCAGACGCTCATCCCTTCCCCGATCTGAGCAGGAGTATTGGGCATCACCCGGACGATGGCGCGGTGGTTCAGGGCGTGGGCGATGTATTCTATCCGTGCTCCTGCAAAGATGGAGAGCACCCATTGATCGGGCCGAAGGGTGCCGGAAAGTTCCATCAGCACGCCCGGCAGGACCTGGGGCTTGATGGAGAGGACCACGATGTCGGCAGCATGTGCTGCCTCCCGGTTGTCCGTCGTCCAGCGCACGCCGTATCGTCGCTGGAGTTCCTCCCCCCGTTCCGGACGGGGGCCGCTGGCGATGATCCGCTCCGGGGCGATGAGGTGGCGGTTGAGAAGTCCGCGGATCATCGCTTCGGCCATCGTACCGCTGCCGATGAAGGATACCGTGAGTTGATCCAGCATTTTCCTCCTTTCAGCCGAGAAAGCGCCGCAGAATGGCGGCGCGAGTGATCAGATCGGTCAGTTGGGCGATGTTATTTTGTTCCATAGAACTGCGGATTTTGCGTACCAGGTCCAGGTGCTCCGGGTGCTGGGAGAACGAGAAGCCCGCCCGCTCCAGGGCATCGCGCAGCGAGGGGGTCATGAAGGGTCCCTCAAAGTCGGTAAAGCCCAGCGCGGTGGCGATTTCCACTTTGAACGAGGGGTATACCTGATTCACAAAGGCGAGGTCTTCCCCGGTCAAAGCGTCAAACGCGATGAGTTCCGGAGGCAGGCCCAGGGAATAGAGCGCGCAGACGAAGGAGATAGCGCGCGGCAACGTGACCCCGTTCAGTTCCCGAGCGTAGCCGAACAATCCGATATGCAATTTCCGCGCCCGGCGGCATGGTATGAATTTCGCGATATGGTTAATGTACGGGGCTAACTCTACCACCTGCTGCCGGTAGGCGGTACTGTACCGTTCAATCATGGTTAGCGCCCGTTCTGTATCGACGGGCTGCGCCGGTCCGATCTCCCGTGCCCTGAGGTACTCGCAGGCGGCCCTGACCTGGTGGGCCGGGTAATCAAACTTGAAAGCCGATTGGATGGTGAATGTAACCACACTGGGGTATTCCTTTCCAACCCGCTCCACTGTGGAAGGAGACAGACCGCCCCGGAAGGGTGCGGAACCCAGCCCGATGATCGGGTGGAATCGTACGCCAATCCGGACCGACAGTTCCTCCAGCCTGGCCAGGGCAATTTTGTTCGCCAGCGCTGCCGATACCAGTCCGTAGTTCATCGCCGTATCCGATCGGGCCAGGAAAACCCGTTGGTCGCTGAGACCCTTATCGGTGAGGTACGCCTCCAGAATCTCCGCTGCCCGCAACATGGTCGGCACATCTTCAAAGAGAGGGATGACGCCGATGCGCGCTGGAGCGAACTCGCCAATCCACTCCGCGATGGTGATGTCGTCATCCCGAAGGCGCATGTGCTGTCGCCCGATCACGTAGTCCACATAATAGCGATAGACCCGGTCAATACACCGGGCCGAGACGGTCATAGGCAGAATTACTTCAAAGATCGGCGTGACATCGCACCCGTAGAAGAGAGAAGCCACATCGTGGGATCGGGGGATGCTTTCCAGGGTCTCCAGAAGGATTTTGGCTTCGGCCCTTTCCACCATCGGGTTCGGAACCCGCAACGTCAGCCGCAGGTCCTCACCCAGCACATGGTCGCAAAAGTACTCCGGGTAAAACGTGAGGAGTTTCTTGACCACGTGCTCATCTATTTCTTTGCCCTCCACGTCCCACATCTGTTCATCGCATCCCAGATGCGAGTAGGCATAGTATGCCTCGCGGATTTCGTCTTCTCCGGCCAGCACGCTGGACGTGGCGAAGAATGGGATCATCGCGTTGTCGGGATGCTGTGTGCTCATGCAACGGGGTATAGTGGACATCGGCAGCCCCCTTGATCATAGACAGGACTTACGCAGTTGGGAGGATCACTCTCGGAGTTTGCCCGGCAACTGTTCTTCCTCCCAGCGGGGAGAACGTGCCAGGCACTTCCAGAAGTGCCTGGCACATTCGGAAACAACTCAACTGCGTAACTCCTGTCATAGAGTTATCAGCCCGGTTTGGCCCCGGTCTTCCCCAGTGCGGTCAGAAGTCAACGTCCGTATGGATGCCCTGAGCGGTGGCCTGGTCGTCCACTACCGGGAGGACGCCACAGGTTACCGTTTAAAAGCCTCGGGCTCTCTGCTGCGCCCCCTGTGTCGCGGCCAACGAATCTCCTCTCCTCGCTTTTCGGAGGGGTGGTGGCCATTGCTCCACTGCCATAAAATGGTGTCCACATCATCCAGCGTCAGCGGCTTCTCGTCGGCCAGCGCTTTGATGTGGGCCGTCACTTCCCGAATCTGCTCCGGGCTCAGCTGGATACCCAGTTGCTCGGCCCGCCATTTGATCGCATTCCACCCCGTGAACCGATGCGCGATGGAGATATAGCGGGAAAGCCCGAAATCCGCCGGGTCTATAATCTCGTAGGTGCTCGGCTCGTTCAGGATAGCCTTCGCGTGAATTCCCGCTTTATGAGTGAAGGCGGTAATCCCGGTAATATAGTTATTGAAAGGAATGTCCACTCCGACGAACCGGGCCACCATCTCGTCCAGCTTCTTCAGCATCTTCAGGTTGTACTTGCGGACCAGGGCAGGGTCTACCGCGTAGAGGCGAGCGATCAGCCCTCCCAGAGGGGTAATCCCATTGCGCTCCCCGATGCCCAAAATGCTGGTGTCCACATAAGCGGCACCTGCAGCCAACGCGGCGTAACTATTGGCGATGGCGCACCCAGAGTCGTTGTGTCCGTGGAATTCCACCTCCGCGCGCACGATGCGCTTGAGGTCCCGCACCAGGTCATAAACATCAAAAGGTGTAGCAACCCCCACGGTGTCCGCGATCCCGACCCGGTGAACCCCCAGCCTGTCCACTTCGGAATACACCCGGAAGAGGTCTTCGCGCGGGCTGCGGAAGGAATCCTCCGTGCTGAAACGGACCTCCAGCTCGGGTCGCTGGTCCTTAATGAAAGAGAGCACCTGGACCGCCTTCTCAACCACTTGGGGCACATCCCACCCGTGGGAAAACTTCCGCAGCGGCAGGCCAATGCCAATGACAATGTCAATGCCGTTGAGCCCCTCAATTTCCATAGCCCGGGCCGCGTCGTCCCGGTTGCAGCGAATATGGGTGAGGAGGCGGGCCCGCAGTCCCAGGCTGGCGATCAACTGGAGATCCCGGTAACTCCGGGGCGAGACCACCGGCGATGTTAACTCCAGGTATTCCACACCGAACTCATCCAGAGCGCAGGCGATGTCTATTTTCTGTCCGGTGGTGAAATTGGCGCCAACGAATTGTTCTCCCTCCCGAAGAGTGGACTCTATGATATGAAAGTCCCGGATCGTGGGTTGGCCTGTGTCGTTCATTCTGAACCTCCGTTTTGCGCGTGCGGGATCGCGATGGTGGGCTGTATATACAAAAAGGCCGACTCTCGGTCTCTGGAGAGTCGGCCTGCTGGTATGTAGATGGTATACGGGTTTACCCTTGCCTGCCGCGCGCGCTCCCCAGAGCCCCCTTAAGGGTCTCCTTCTTCGGTCGAGGGTTCTGAGGATTGCGCGGAGTGCAGAGATGGGTCATCTTTGCTTATTTTGGTAAGCCGGAAAGTTAGGCTTTATATACCACAATGTCTGGAATTTGTCAAGTGTCCTGAAGTCGTTTGCCAGGGCTTATCAACGCTCTAACGAAGATGCTCGTAGTAAGCCACGAAGCGAA
>JAGHZG010000025.1 GCA_017743275.1 Chloroflexota bacterium
CAGCGTCAGATGTGTATAAGAGACAGCAGGAAGCAGGTCGCAAGTCGCATGGCGCAGGGAGCATGTCGCAGGGCGCAAGGAACGGCGCTACGCCCTGCTCTCCTGCCAATGCAGGGTGGTGGCAATCGCCCGTCGGATGTTTTCGGCCAGGGTGAGAAGACCGATCCCCAGGAGGGCCAGGACCGGTCGCCCGGTCAGCCCGCCCAGCATGATCAGGAAGAGGCGAGCATCCCGTTTGGCCGGGATGCCGTGTCCGAAGGGCGAGGGTTCCCGGAATGCTTCCTCGTAGCGGGCCTCGGAGTAGGAAATGGAAAGAGAGCCCGCCAGCGCCAGGAAACCCAGTGGCCACACCCACGACTGTCCAAACGCGCGCCACAGGCCCATGGTGATCCCGCCGATGAGCAGAGTGTCGGCCCAGCGGTCCAGAACGGCGTCCAGCCAGGCGCCGTAGGGGGTGCTCATGTGCCGCAGGCGGGCCACTTCTCCGTCGCAGCCATCCAGGATGGAGGCCAACTGTGTCAACAGGGCTCCCATCACCACCGGAAGACCGGTCCCCGAGCAAAAGAGGAGGGCCGCCAGAACGCTCAGGCCGAAAACTCCAACGGTAATCTGATTGGGAGTCAGAGAGGTGTGACGCACCAACCAGCGGGAAATGGGCATAGAGAGCCGCCGGTTCAGCCCCCGTGCCACAATTCCATCGCGCGATTTTCTCAGACGAGCGAGCAGAATTCCCCGCGCCCGCTCCAGGTCTTCCAGCGTATCCACGTCTATCCAAAACATGCCCTGACAGTCAAAGATGTGTAGGATATGTCCTTTTGCAATCCAGCGTCGTTTCACCTCGTTGAAGGTTCCGACCCCTTCTGCCAGGCACTCTTCAATGAAAGGGAAGATACGCTGGGAGCACAGGAAGAGGCCGGTATCCACGTATCGGAATGTGGTCAGATTCTTGCCCAGTGCCACCACATATCCCCTATGGCTCTGGGCTTTGGTGGCTTCCGCCACATCCACGAAACGGGGGTTGGAGTCAAAGACGCCGACGAAGTCGCCCCGGACTTTCAGGAAACCCTGCACACCCAAGGGATCAAACAGGTGATCGCCCATTGCGACCACGAAGCGGTTATCCTTGAGGTAGGGACGGGCCGCCAGGATGGAACTGGCATTTCCCTCAGACCAGCGGTTGTTGTGGACCACTGTCAGCGGCCATTGCTGGTCCAGCCGCTGGCGGCGGATCCAGTTCTCTATCTCTTCCCCCTGATACCCCACGACGATGACAAACTCGCTAACCCCAATTGCAGCCAGCGCACTGAGCACATGTTCCAGAAGCGTTTGCCCGCAGAGGTCTATCAGGACCTTTGGTTGTCCCTCTGGATGGTTCATACGGCTTCCTTCGCCTGCCGCCAAGATAACCGCCTGCATTGTTCACCTCCTCTCGCGTTTGTCAGCCCGAGGGAGTCTCTGCCCGAAAGTCTCTTACCTCGGCGCAAGCGCTATCAGTGCGCAGCGCGCCAGGGCGTATGTGGTCTGCCATCCCGTGGTCAGTGGTCTGTCGTCCGTCGTCTGTGGTGTGTCGTCCTTCGTCTGTGGTGTGTCGTCCTTCGTCCGTGGTCTGTCGTCCGTCGTCTGTGGTCTATGCCCCAACCACTTTGACCAGGACCCGACGGCGGCGGGGGCCGTCAAATTCGGCCAGGAATACCCCCTGCCAGGAGCCCAGCACCAGCCGCCCCTCGCTCACGAATAGGGTCAACTGGCTGCCGACCAGCGAGGTCTTGATGTGGGCCGGCGCGTTTCCCTCCGCGTGCCGGAAGTCGGGCCGGTCCGGCACCAGGGTATCCAGCATGAGCCCCAGGTCGTGCCGGACGGTGGGGTCCCAGTTCTCGTTCAGGGTCAGGCCGGCGGTGGTGTGCGGGCAGAAGAGGTAGCAGAGCCCCTCCCGCACGCCGCTACGCCGGATGACCTCCTGGACCTGCGGGGTGATGTCCCGAAACTCCTGCCGGGATTGGGTGGAGACTTCTATGGTATCCATTGGACCTGACGACTGACCACTGACCACTGACGGCTAACCACTGACGGCTAACGGCTATCCTTTGATCACCGCCAGGGGGCGCAGGCGGGCGACTTTGCGGGCCAGCCCCGCGCCGTGGACCACTTCCACTACCTGGCTGACGTTCTTGTAGGCCGCCGGAGCCTCTTCCGCCAGCCCCTTGGTGCTCCCGGCCCGGATGACGATGCCCTGCTCCTCCAGTTCCCGCTTCAGGTCCGCGCCCCAGATTTTCTTCAGCGCCTGGGAACGGCTCATCACCCGTCCGGCCCCGTGACAGGTGGAGCCGAAGGAAATCTCCATGGCCCGGCCTGTCCCCACCAGGACATACGATTCGGTGCCCATAGAGCCGGGAACCAGGACCGGCTGGCCCACGTCCCGGTAGGCCTTCGGGACCTCCGGACGGCCCGGCCCGAAGGCGCGCGTGGCCCCCTTCCGGTGAACGCAGACCTTCACCCGCTTGCCGTCTATCTCGTGCTCCTCAAACTTGGCGATGTTGTGGGCGACGTCGTAGACCTGATAGAGGTCCCAGTTGCGGACTTTGCCCTGGAGGACGTCCCGGAAGGCCTCCCGGACGCCCATGGCCAGGACCTGGCGGTTGACGAAGGCGTAGTTGACCGCGCAGGCCATCGCGCCGTAGTAGGCCCGGCCCTCCGGGGAGTCAACCGGCGCGCAGACCAGTTCCCGGTCGGGGATGGTGATGCCGTACTTCTGGACGGCGGTCTGGAGGCTCTTGACGTAGTCGTCGCAAATCTGGTGGCCGAAGCCGCGGGAGCCGCAGTGAATCTGGACGACGATCTGGTTCTCCCGCAGGCCGAAGGCCTTCGCCACTTCGGGGTCGTAGATTTCTTCCACGACGTCAATCTCCAGGAAGTGGTTACCGGCGCCCAGGGAGCCGATCTGGTCGCCGCCCCGCTCCCGGGCCCGCGCGCTCACTTTGCTGGGGTCGGCGCCGGGGATGCGTCCCTCCTCCTCGGTGTGGGCCAGGTCTTCCTCCCGTGCCTGCCCCCGCTTCAGCGCCCACTTTGCCCCTTCTACCACCAGTTCGTCCAGTTCCCGGCCCGAGATGCGGATGCGTCCGGGCTCGCCCACGCCGCTGGGGCAGGCCCGGTAGAGGGCATTGGTCAGGTCCCGCAGGTACGGGGCCACCTCCTCCTGCTCCAGGTGCGATGCCAGCAGACGGACGCCGCAGTTGGAGATGACAAACCCGTTGGCGATGAAGTTGTGGTCCGGATGGGCGACGGTGAAGTCGTACACGTCGTCGTTGAAGTCCGGCAGGGGCTCTACAGCGGCCACGCGGGCCCAGACCATGCCGCTCTCTCCCAGGCCGGCCGTCGCCTCCTGCCGGTAGGCCTCAAAGTCCAGGAAGGTGATGGCGACCTGCGGGGCCGTCTTTCGCCCCTCGTAGAGGGATCGCTCCAGGAAGCGGCGGTTCACGGGCCCTTCCAGGCGCGCGTAAATCTCCGACGGTGCGACACCTGCGGCGTACATCGCCGCGGCCGTCTCCGCCACCTCTTCCCGTTCGGAGACGGCGCGGAGTTTCTCCTTCAGATACTGGACGGCGACCAGGGCCTCGCATCGGCGCTGGCGGTTGTACTCAAACCCCACCCGTCCCCAGAGGCGGATCAGGTTCTCCGGACGGGAGGAGAGGACCAGCCGGAGTCGGACGGAACGGGAGCCGTCGGGGTTAGTCTGCTCCGTCCGCCCGGAGATGGTCAGGGTTGCCACTCCGAAATTCTCCAGGAGACGGGCGATGTCCTCCAGAAAGGCCCGTCCGCTTTCCACGAAGGCATCCCGCTTGTTGATGGAGAGGACGGGCGTGTAGAAGTTGGCCCCGTGGGCGTCGTAGGTGGCCGGGGCGGAGAGTTCGGCGCCGAAGAGGGCCGCCAGGAAGAGCCGTTGCTGCCAGCGGGGGGCGGCGAAGAGCCAGGAGGGGACCCCGAAGTCCTGCGCGGCTTTCGCTCCCACCGGTGCGCCCAGGGCGACCAGCAGGACGGCCAGCGCGCTGCTGACGACTTTGAAACTGTGCTCGTCCCTCTCAAACTCGTACTCGTCGTAGGGCGTGCGGATGCGATGGTGGCGCCTTCGGGTGTAGACCGGGGAGGGGGTGAATCCCAGGGCGGCCACGTCGGCCCGGATGGCCTCCAGGTCCTCCGGCTGGCCGTAGAACCAGACAACGCCTTTGCCGGTGCCGCCGGTAAAGTACAGGGTGCCGTCGCCGAAAAGGTAGCCCATCAGCCGGAGCAGGTACGGCATCGCCGGAGAGTTCAGGCGGAGAGGGAGCAGTCCCCGGCGGCGCAGTTGGGCCCGAATCTGGGCCGGGGCATTGCCTCCTTCCTTGCCCAGCCCGCGCAGGACGCGCTCCACGTCGGTCTCGTCTACCAGGACCCGGTCCTCAGGCTCCTCGTATTCCACCCCCTCAAAAGGGTACAGGGCGACCGGGTCGCCGGGCTGGAGGGTCTCCAGCGGCCGCATCCCGCCGGGGGTCCAGAAGGGATGGTCGGCCGTGGCGACGATTTCGTCCCCGGTCTCCGTTGTCAAGCGGTAGACCGGAACGTGGGGCTTCCGGCGGAGGTAGAGGACGACCGGGGTGGCCGCTTCCCGTTCGGCGCTGAAGTCCTGGCAGCGGAGACGGGCGCGCTCCCATCCTTCCTGCATCCGGGCGATGGGGAGGGTGTAGCCGAACTCGTGGAGGACACGGCTATCCCCGGCAATACAGTTTATATCGTAGCCCACCCCGCCGGGGGAGATGACGCCGGTCCGGGCGTCCATTGCCGCGACGCCGCCGATGGGGAAGCCGTAGCCCTCGTGGAAGTCGGGCATGGCCATCGCGTACTTGAGGATGCCCGGCAGGGTCGCGGTGTTGATCAACTGCTCCACCGTCCGGTCGCGGAAGGCGGAGTCCAGCATCTCCGCGCTGGCGAAGATGCGGGCCGGTACTCGCATATCCGGACGGGTCTCCTTCGGCAGTTCCCAGATGAACTTATCCACTCTGCGGAAGTCCTTCTTCTCCACCATGATGTCACCTCCTTAAGGATAAGAGCGCGGTTCTTGGGACGGCGGCCTTTGGCCACCGTCCCAAAACCATTCCCCTCACACATCAAACGTAATGGTCGTCTCCAGGCCGCGATCGGTGGGGCGGATGGCCAGGTTGCTGAAGGTAACGGCCTTGATGAGCCGGCGGATTTCGCCTGCCCGGCCGCCCCGGGCCGTCCCCCGCAAATGGGTCGGCGTGACCTCCTCCAGGTCAAATTCGGTGAAAACCACGCCGTCCCGTTCGTTCAGGTAGATGAGTTCGCCCAGCCAGGTGACCAGTAGCGTTTCAGCATCGGGCGCGGTCAGGTCCAGCGCGACCTCTTTTTCGGGCTGGACGGTATCCGGGTCGGCCATCAGCCAGGCCAGGCCGCGCGCGGCGCTGGCGAAGAGTTCCCGCAGGTCCTGCCCCCAAACGCGCAGCGCGACGTCGGCGGTGTGGGGGATTTCCTCAAATGATTCGTGATTCGTGATTCGTAATTCGTGATTCGTGATTCGTGATTCGTGATTCGTGATTCGTGATTCGTGATTCGTGCATTCGTGTATTCGTGCCCCATTCGTGTATGGCCCCCGCTGCCATTGGAAATGTAGGGCTCCTTCTACTTTACCATTTCTGGCATCAAATGTCAAGGAAGTTTCGCCCGATCAAGCGTCGGGTTTATTCTGCAAAGCCCCTTCGGGCTGATAGACTGGAGGTCCTTGCTGAACCCGCCCGATGGTGAACCATTGGGATGAACCTTCGTGTTCCTTTGTGTCCTTCGTGGTTATCCGAAATCATCCTACCCCAGCCGGGGCTTGGCGATGATCTCCATCACCCGCAGGTCAAAGAACGACTGGGCGTTGGCGGGCTTGAGGACCAGCGCGGTATCGGCCCCCCGACCCGTTCCGGCGATGGCGATGCAGGGTTCCCCGACCCGAACCAGGCCGGCGTCCGCTGCCATCAGCGCAATCTCTATGCAGACCTTCGTTCCTTCGCCGAAGTTGCGCAGGGTGAAGGCAATGATCTCATCGGTCAGGTAGGTGTTCAGTTTGCGGCGCACGGCCCGGTTAATGCCGCCGAAGGCGTGCTGACAGGTGAGGATGCGCCCGCCGCCCGCCTCAATCGCCGCGCGGTCCTCTGGCCGCAACTCCTGCTCGTTCGGCGCCCGGAAGCCAGTGGAGTGGGTAACCACCACCACATCGTACCCCTGGAACACCTCCACTGCCCGAACGCCGGTCTCTCCGGTGGTGCTGGCGACCAGGACCGTCCGGATGCCCAGTTCGTGGGCCCGACGGCGGGCCGCCTTCAGCGTCTGGTCGGTGTTCTGGGGGCCGGGCTGGTCAAAGTAGAGGGTGGGAACAACCATTGCGGTCATATTGAGCCTCCCAGTTGTAGAATCAGGAGAATCAGAAGAATCAGCGATTCGCTGATTCTTTTGATTCTTTCTTCCTCATCCGCTGCAGGCGACGAAGGATGACCCGCTCGTAGCCGTGGCCTTTAATACGGAACCAGTTCCCCTCCACCCCGTCGGGGAGATACTGCTGGTCTACCCATCCATCGGGGTAGTCGTGGGGGTAGCGGTAGATGGGATGCTCACCCATCGTCCGCCGGTAGTGCTCCCGCAGGGGGCCGTGGAACAGGTCGGACTTATCCCGCAGGTGGAGGGGGACGGGGCCGGCGCCGTGCTCCTCAATGTGGGCCAGGGCCTGCCAGTAGGCGCCGATGGCGTTGGATTTGGGCGCCGTCGCCAGATAGAGGGTCGCCAGGGCCAGGTGGTACTGGCCCTCCGGTAGCCCCACCCACTCAAAGGCCTGCGCGCAGGCGTTGACCACTACGACGGCCTGCGGGTCCGCCAGTCCCACATCCTCTGCTGCCAGGATGTAGAGCCGCCGGAGGATGAAACGGGGGTCCTCCCCCGCCGCCACCATTTTCGCCAGCCAGTAGAGCGCCGCGTCCGGGTCGGAGCCCCGCACGGACTTGATGAAGGCGGAGATGGTGTCGTAGTGCTCGTCTCCGGCCCGGTCGTAGAGGAGCGCACGCCGCTGGATGGAGTCCTCCGCCACGGCCAGGGTGATGTGGACGGTCCCCGTCTCGTCCGGCGGGGTGCTCTCCACCGCCAGTTCCAGGGCGTTCAGCGCGGCCCGGGCGTCCCCGCCCGCGATGCGGACCAGGTGGTCCATTGCCTCCGGGTCCAACCGGACGGCGCGGCGTCCGTACCCCCGCTCCGGGTCCGCCAGCGCCCGTTCTATCACCCGCCGAACCTCGTCGTCGGTGAGGGGCTTGAATTGGAAGACGCGGGAGCGAGAGAGGAGCGGCCCGACCACCTCAAAGTACGGGTTCTCGGTGGTGGAGCCGATGAGGGTGATGGTGCCATCCTCTACGTGGGGGAGGAGGGCATCCTGCTGGGCACGGTTGAAGCGGTGGATTTCGTCAATCAGGAGAATGGTGCGCCGCCCGTACATTCCGCGCCGTTCCTTCGCTTCCTGGACGACGCGCCGGATGTCGGCCACACCCGCCATGACCGCGCTGAGGGTCTCAAAGTGGGAGCGGGTGGTGTGGGCGATAATCATCGCCAGCGAGGTCTTGCCGGTACCGGGCGGGCCCCAGAAGATGAGGGAGGAGAAGAGACGGTCGGTCTCAATGGCGCGGCGCAGCAGACGGCCCTCGCCCAGGATGTGCTCCTGCCCGACAAATTCGTCCAGGGTTCGCGGGCGCATCCGCGCAGCCAGCGGTGCTTCTTCCCGTATCCGTTTCTGACCGAAGTGCTCAAAGAGGGTCATAGACCGCCTCCGCAAGGGTAATATAACACAGATGGGCCGAGCGTACAAGGGCGAAGGTGCAGGGGAGCGGGGAGCATGCGGTTGACAATCTCCCCCCTCTGTGCTATTATATAAACGCCCGTTTATTAAGCGTCTGTTTATACATCGGGGAGAGAGTGTATGGACACCAGCAGGGATACGGAGGCGCGCCTGCGCCAGGCGGTCCGTTTTTTCTACGCGCTGAAGGACCCGGTCCGGCTGCGCATCCTGATGGCGCTGGCGCGGGCCGGAGAGATGACCGTCACCGAGATTGTACAGGCGGTCCGCCTGGCCCAGCCGCTGGTCTCCTGGCACCTGGCCCGTCTGCGGGCCGCCGCGCTGGTGCGGGTGACGCGGGACGGTCGGCTGGCCCGCTACCAGGCCGACCTGGATGCCCTGCAGCGACAGTTCAGCGACTTCTACGCCCTGCTGACGGAATCGGTAAAACCCACTGAGGAGGAGTCAGGATGAGCGGAAGCAAAAAAGTGCGCGTGGCCATTATCGGCGTCGGGAACTGCGCCTCGTCCCTGGTCCAGGGGGTCTACTTCTACCGGGACGTCCCCGATGACGGCGTGGTCCCCGGACTGATGCACCCCGTTCTGGGGGGCTACCACATCCGGGACATTGAGTTCTCCGCCGCCTTTGATATTGACGCCGAGAAGGTCGGCAAGGACCTTTCCGAGGCAATTTTCTCCGGCCCCAACAACACAGTCCGCTTCTGTGAGGTGCCCCACTTGGGCGTACCGGTCAGCCGGGGGATGACCCACGACGGCCTGGGGCACTATCTCCGCCAGATCATCCGCAAGGCCCCCGGTCCTACCGCCGACATCGTCCGCATCCTGAAGGACACGGGCACCGACGTGGTGGTCAATTTTCTGCCTGTCGGCAGCGAAATGGCGACCAAGTGGTACATTGAGCAGATTCTGGAGGCCGGCTGTGGCTTCGTCAACGGCATCCCGGTCTTCATCGCCCGGGAACCGTACTGGCAGAAACGGTTCGCGGAGCGGGGCCTGCCCGTCATCGGCGACGACGTGAAGAGCCAGGTGGGCGCCACCATTGTCCACCGGGTGCTCACCCGCCTGCTGCGGGACCGGGGTGTGCGGATTGACCGGACGTACCAGTTGAACTTCGGCGGCAATATGGATTTCTACAACATGCTGGAGCGGGAGCGGCTGGAATCCAAGAAGATCTCCAAGACCAGCGCGGTCACCAGCCAGTTGGACTACGAAATGCCGCCGGAGAACATCCACGTGGGGCCATCGGACTACGTGCCCTGGCTGACGGACCGGAAATGGTGCTACATCCGGATTGAGGGGACGACGTTCGGCGAGGTGCCGCTGAACATTGAGTTGAAACTGGAGGTCTGGGACAGTCCCAACTCCGCCGGAGTGGTCATAGACGCCATTCGCTGCTGCAAACTGGCGCTGGATCGGGGCCTGAGCGGGGCGGTGCTGGCGCCGTCGGCCTACTTTATGAAGTCGCCGCCGGTGCAGATGAGCGACGACGAGGCCCACCGGGCGGTGGAGGCCTTTATCTCCGGGGAGGATAACCGGACACTGCCGTAGGCGGACGACAGACGACGGACGACAGACGACGGACGACAGACGACGGACGACAGACGACAAATGATGGCCCGTGGTCTGTGGTCAGCCGTCCGTGGTCAGTTGTCCGTGGTCTGTGGTCTGTGGTCTGTGGTCTGTGGTCTGAAAGGGGGGGCTTATGAGCGTGGAAAAAACGCAGAGCAGGAGATCCCTGCGGGTGTATGAATCGCTGGCGGAGTGGGCGCGAGACGCTGCCCAGGTGATCACGATCCCCCTCGCCAGGATCATCTCCCGCTGGAAAGTACATCCCAACACCCTGACCCTGCTGGGATGCCTGCTGATGATTGGGGTGGGCGGCGTATTGGCCAGCGGCCGTCTGGTGCTGGGCGGGTGGTTGCTGGCCATTGTCGCCCCCATAGACGCGCTGGACGGCGCGCTGGCCCGGGTGACCGGCCGCACCAGCCGCTTCGGCGCCTTCCTGGATTCCACCCTGGACCGGGTCTCCGAAGCCGTCCTCTTTCTCTGCCTGGCGGCCCACTATCTCTGGCGCGGGGCCACGACGGAGGTCCTGCTGGCCTTCCTGGTGCTCATCGGGGCCAATCTGGTCAGTTACACCCGCGCCCGGGCCGAGGCCAACGGCTACTCCTGCAAGGTGGGCATCTTCACCCGCCTGGAACGCATAGCCCTGCTGGCTATCGGCCTGATCCTGAACATCCCCACCATTGCCCTGTGGGTACTGGCCATCGGCTCCAATTTGACAGCCCTCTGGCGCATCCTCTACGTCTATTTCCAGGCCCGGCGGGAGAGTTGATACTGGACCACAAAGGACACGAAGGAATCAAGCCAGGAGTGTACTACTACTCTGTCAATTATGAAACTTATATTTGCGATGGGGTTGAATACCCCCAAATATGGGCAAATGAGGTCATTATAGGCCCACATATCCAGCCAGCAGGGTATTTCTCAAATCCGGCCAAACTGAAAAATCAGCCTTGACAGAGTA
>JAGHZG010000026.1 GCA_017743275.1 Chloroflexota bacterium
TTTACGTTTCACGTTTCACGTTTCACGTTTCACGTTTCACGCTTCACGCTTCACGTTTCACGCTTCACGTTTTACGCTTCACGTTTTACGTGTGGCGGTTCAGGATATCTCGGACCTGCTGGATCAACTCGTCGGGGGCAAAGGGCTTCAGGATGTATTCTTCTGCCCCCGACTCCAGCCCCTGCTGGATTTCTGAATCCTGCCCCTTGGCCGAAAGAAAGACGATGGGCAGGGATGCCGTCTTCGGGTTCTCCTTTAGCCGACGGCACGCTTCGTACCCGCTCATCCTGGGCATGCGCACATCCAGGATGACCAGGTCGGGCCGTTCCGCCTCCGCGACTTCCACAGCCTCTGCTCCGTTGGTGGCCAGCAGAACGTCAAATCCGGCAAAGCGAAGGGTGAATGCGATGAGTTCCCGAATGTCTTTCTCATCCTCAGCAACCAGAATGCGAGGCATGTTCCTCCTCCTGTGACAGGATGAATCCTGTGCTACGTATGACAGGATGAATCCTGTGCGTAACTATTCAGGCGCTGACTGAAGTCGGCCTTCCTGGGCCGCAGGCCTTTGGTCGGCCTTCGCCGACCTCAGAGTGTCGGCGGAGGCCGACACCCGGCACGAAGTGGCCAGGGAGGACGATTTCAATCGGCTGAATAGTTACTCCTGTGCTACGTATGACAGGATGAATCCTGTGCTACGAACCTCCATCAGCGGTCACGGGCTGGACCAGTTTGGAAATCTCCCGGACGAATTCGTCCATGGCAAAGGGTTTGGTCAAAAACCGCACAGCGCCCAGGGCAAGGGCCCGTTGCTCCTCTAACTCCTCATCGGTCAAACTCCCGCTCATAATCACCACCGGAATGTCCCGGGTGCGCGGGTCGGATTTCAGATTTCGCAGGACCTGATAGCCGTCCACGTCCCGCAGTTTCAGATCCAGCAGGATCAGCGCCGGATGAACCTCGCGCGCGATCTGAAGGGCCCGCTTCCCCTGTCCGGTGGTCTGGACGCTGAAGCCGTGTCGGCGAAGTGCCTCCCGCATCAGCGAAAGGTTGTCCCGGTCATCGTCCACGACCAGGATGAGCCCCCGCCGATGGAGCACTCGCCGCACCAGTTCTATTAACCGTTCCTCGTCTATGGGCTTACCCAGATAGTCCACCACCCCCAACCGAAGCCCTTTTTCCCGTTCGGGGACAATGGAGACCACGATGACCGGGATATGGGCTGTCCGGGAATCCTTCTTTAACTGCTCCAGGAGGGTGAACCCGTCCATATCGGGCAGGAGAATATCCAGGGTGATGAGACCGGGCTGGATTTCACGGGCCATCCGGAGCGCCTCCTCGCCCCGCCCGGCAATTTGCACCGTATACCCCTCGCGCTCCAGATGAATCCGAATCAGGTTGGCAATATCCGCCTCGTCCTCTACCACCAGCACCGTAGTGTCTATGGAGGGTGCCGGAGAGGGAGCCGTGACCCGGGCGGTCGCCAGTGGAAGGGTGAAGGTAAATGTGCTTCCCTCGCCCAGTTCGCTCTCCACCCAGATTTGCCCCCCGTGCATCTGAACCAGGGATGCGGTGATGGGCAGTCCCAGGCCGGTACCGGGTGTCTCCTGGACCAGCGGGTCGTCGGCGCGGAAGAAACGGTCAAAGATTTTTCGCTGATCTTCTTTAGAGATGCCAATGCCCGTATCGGTGACGGAAACCTCCAGCATATCCCCGTTAAGATGGGCAGAAATAGTTACCCGGCCCCCGGGCGGGGTGTACTGAATGGCGTTGCTGATCAGGTTAGTGAGAATCTGGGCCACCCGATTGCTATCCCCCCATACAGGCGGAAGATTTTCGGAGACGTCCACCTGAAGGACGATGTTCTTATTCTGTGCCCGCCCCTGAAGGGTGCCGACCACCTGTCCCACCACCTCATGGATGTGGACGGCCCGCAGGTCCAACTGCACCCGTCCGGATTCAATCCGGGAAATATCCAGCAGGTCATTGACCAGAGCCACCATCCGCTCGGCGTTGTTGCGGATAATGCCGATGAAATGTTTCTGCTGGTCGCTCAGAGGGCCAGCCATCCCCAGCATCAAGAGGTCAGCATAGCCCTTGATGGAGGTCATCGGCGTGCGCAACTCGTGGGAGACGGTGGAGATGAACTCGCTCTTGGCCCGGTCGGCCTCCACCTCGGCGGTGATATCCCGGAACACGGAGACCGTCCCCAGGTACTCTGTCCCCCGAATGACGGGCGAGGCGTGAACACTGACAACCCGGTCTCCCAGTTGGAGCCGTTCGGCGACAAAGTCCTCCGGAGTACGGTCGGCGGGATGGGTGGCCCAGTCCTCCAGCGCGGCCAGCCATTTGCGGCCCTCTACCCCATAGAGGCCCAGCATCTCCCGGATGCTCCGCCCGACCGCCTGCTGGCGGGGAATCTCCAGGATGCGCTCCGCGGCAGGGTTGAAGAGGATGATCCGGCCCGAGGCGTCGGCGAAGAGCACCCCATCGGCGACGCCGTCCAGGATGGCCTGGCTCTTGGCCGCCTCCACCTGTTGCTGTTTGAGCATCGCTCCCAGGTCCTCGGCCTGCTGGCGGATCAGGTCATAGAGGGCGGCATTGTTGACCGCGTTGGCAATCTGGGCGGCGGCGGCCTCCACCAGCCGCAGATGGTCCTCGGTGAAGTGGCCGGAGGTGGTGGAGAAGAGAAGCATGACGCCCAGGGTCTCCCCGGCCACGCCGATGGGGACCGCCAGGCCGGATTTCTGCTCCTGGCCCTCCGGTCCGGGAACCCAGCGGGGGTCGGCGGAGAGTTCGGAGATGAGGGCAGGCCGGTTATGGGCCAGCACCCAACCGGCCAATCCCTCCCCTCGCCGGAACCGGGTAGGCAGGCCCGAGATGGGAATGTGGACCGGCACGCCGAAGGCCGCCCGGCGCACCAGCGTATCCGTCTGGGTGTCTATCAGCAGGATGAAGCCCTGGTCAGCCCCGGTCACTTGCGCAACCGTCTCCAGCGTCCGATGGAGGACCTGCCCCACATCCAGACTGGAGGCCACCTGGCTGGCGATACGGTAGAGAGCATCCAGCCGGTCTCGCTCCGCCGTCAGGTCCTGCAGGGCCTGAGCTAGTTCCCGGGTGCGTTCCTCCACCCGCTGCTCCAGTTCCTCGGTGAAGCGGCGGATTTGCTCATAGAGGCGGGCGTTCTGGATCGCCGTAGCGGCCTGATTGGCCAGCGCCTGGGCCAGACGGACTTCGTTGGGGGTGAACGGGCGTGCTTCCTTCCGTTCCAGTTCCACCAACCCAACCGTTTGTCCCCGGGAGACCATCGGCACCAGTAGCAGGACCTGGGCAGACCGTTCCTGGAGGAGAGGCTGCGCCTCCGAGACATCCGCCGTCAGGACAGCCGACTCCTGGGTCAGGAAGACTTCCCGCACCAGGGGGTGCTCGGCGGCCCGGTACATCCGGCAAACCAGCGGCATCGCCTCCTTCTGGGCCTCCCAGGTGACGGTGACCTGGTCCGTATCCCGGTCCCACTCGGAGATGACACATCCATCGGCGCCAGTGAGGTCCAGCAGCCGCTCGCCCAGGGCGTAGAGCACCCAGTCCAGGTCCAGGGTGAACGACAGGGCACTAGCGGCCTCCAGCAGGGTGGAGAGTTCCTGAGTGCGGCCCACCGCTTCCTCAAAGAGGCGGGCGTTCTGGACAGCCACAGATACCTGGTCGGCCAGGGCGGTGAGGACGGCCAGGTCGGTGGTGGTGAAGGTCTGGCGGGCCGGGCGGTCGGCAGCCAGGACGCCGACGACCTCCTCGCCAATGGCCAGTGGGGCCAGCGCCACGGCGCCTGCGGGGATGTAGCATACGGCTCCTGCCGTCGCAACGTCGGCCACCGACAGGGGTATTCCGCTCTGAGCCACCTGCCCTACCATCCCCTCGCCGGGAGTAAAGGTGCGCTCCAGGAGGGAGGAGAGATCATGCCCATGGGCGGCGCGTGCCTCGTACCGCCCGGTCTCCGGATTGCGCAGAAAGACGACACTGCCCTGGCACTGCAGAAGGCGGGGAACGGCATCCACCACGGTCTGGAGGACCCCGCGCAGGTCCAGGCGGGCCGTCACGGCCCGATTCAGGTCGTTGAACGTGGCCAGGATGTCCAGCCGCCGCTGGAGGTCTTCCAGCAGGCGGGTGTTTTCTATGGCGACCGCCGCCTGGGCGGCGAAAATCTCCAGCGCCTCTATGGTGGGGTAATCGGGAGCGCGGCCGCTGCGGGGCTCGTCCACCGAGAGCATCCCCTGAATCTGTCCACTGGGTCCGATGAGGGGCACCACCAACAGGTCCTGCGGATGCCACTGACCAGGCTGGCGGGGCGCCATTTCCAGGCGTTCCTCGTACACGTCCAGCCGTCCCCGCCAGCGGGATTGCTCCTCGGCCGGGATGTAGTAACTCCGGCCAATGCGGAAGCGGTCATCCAGGACCGCCTGCACCGCTTTCCAGGACTGAGGGGTTTTCTTCAGTTGCTCCAGGGCAGGTAGAGGAATGCCCGCCCCGGTGACGCGCCGCAGGACGGGAGGGTCGCCCTCCAGGACGCTGATGAGGACCAGGTTGAAGCCAACGCTCTCCTGGACGGCATAGGCAATCTCTTCCAGGACTTCTTCCAGAGGGCGGTCGGAGCGGAAGGCCCGGTTGACCTCCAGCACCCGGCTCAACTGGTCCGTTCGCCGATGGAGGAAAGAAGCGCGCTCCTGCTGTTCCCGGTGCCAGCGGGCATTGGCAATGGCAATAGAGGCCTGGGCGGCAACCGTTTCAATGAACTGGCGCACCTCGGCATCAAAGGCATCCGCCCGGGGGCTGATCAGGGCAATGGCACCGGCGAGACTCTCCCCGAACCGAATCGGTACCACCAGCGCGGAACGGGTATCAGTCCGGCCCAGAACCGGACGGCCAGTCCCGTCGGTCCAGTAGATGGTGTGGTTGGAACGCTCCATCACGGAGAGAACGTTCTCTGGGGAAACCTCCCGCAGTTCCTGCCGAAGGGCGGCCTGCTCCTCCTCCAGATAGCCCGCGCAGAGGACCAGTTCCCAGACCCCGGAATCGTTCCGCATCAGGACGGCCCCACAGGAGGTATCGGCGATACGCAGGGATTCTTCCAGAACCAGGCGGAGAATCTGCTCCTGATCAAAGGTGAGGCTCAATTCTCGCGCGACCCGCTGCAAGCCGGAGAGGGCACTTCGTTGCTTCCGCAGATGCTGGTCCGTTTGGGCGTACAGGCGGGCGTTCTCTATGGCGATGGCTGCCTGGTCGGCGAAGGTAGAGAGCAACTCCCGCTCTCCCTCCGTGAAGTGGTGCGGTTGGGCGTAGAAGACCGCCAGCATCCCGATGACCCGGTCACCCACCCGCAGCGGGAGGTCCGCGAAGGCCAGGAATCCCTCCTCCTGCGCCAGCGGTGCGATCCGGCGAAGAGTTGGGTCCGCGGTCAGGTCTTCCACAATGACCGGCCAGCCAATCGCCGCCGCATGCCCCCGTCCCCCAATCTCCATCGGCAATGTCTGGGAGCGGCGGATGTATTCCGGGCTCAGCCCGTGGGTTGCGGCCAGTCGGAGCATCGGTTCCCGCTCGTCCCGCACGAAAATCGCCGACGCGTCGCAACCGGTTACCTCCAACACAGAAGTCGCAATGGTTTGAAGGACCTGCTCCAGGTTTAAGGTAGAAGTCATAGTGGTCGCTACCCGGGATAAGGAGGCCAACTCCAGGGTCCGCCGCCGGGCTTCCTCGTACAGGCGGGCATGTTCTATCGCGGTGACCGCATATTGGCCGACCCGTTGCAGAAGGAGCAGGTCCCGTTCGGAGAAGGCCTGTGGGCTGAAACTGACCAACTCCAGCGTCCCGACAAAGTTCCCGGCGTCGCCCAAGGGAATACCCAGATAAGAGCGGAAAGGAAAATCCGGCCGGTCCAGTTTGGGCCGGACGTCGTGGCGGGCGGCAATGTCGGGGATCAGGAGGGGCTGACGGTGGCGGGCCAGCCATCCGGAGTACCCCTCCCCCAGCCGATATGTGGTTCCTGCCTCCGCGTGATAGGCCTCCGCATCTAGGGATCCCCGGCTCACCAGGAGGCGGCGGGTGGGGTCCCAGAGGGTGATTTCCGCCATATCAAAGCGGATCAGCCGCCGGGTGGAGGTCAGGATGGCCCGCAGCGTGGCGCCCATATCCAGGCTGGCGCCGACAGTGCGGGCGATTTCTTCCAGGGTGACCAGTTCCTCAGGGGTTAGCGCGACAACAGAAGCGGAGGTCTCCCGGACGGTCAAGGGCTCGTTCTGGCGACGGTCTCCGTCACGACTCATCGTTTTCAGCCACTGGCGAATACGGAGAAAAGGCGCCATCCGCAAATTCCATCTGCAAGCCCGACGCTAAAGCGTCGGGCTGGTTTGCAAACCCTCGGACTGATGCGGAAACCCATACGGCCTTCGTGTCTTGCACCATAATTCTCAGCAAAATCCGTGCTCATCTATGTCCATCCGCGTTCACCCATGTCCTATTCCCGATGAAGTCTAATGGTGCACGGTTACGGCATCCGTCGCTCCCGGCGCGCCGCTGCCGCCGCCTCGGTGATCTCCCGGATGTCGGTGAAGGGGCCATCGTCACTGGTAATGGCCCCAACGACCAGTTCCATCAGCCCCACCCGTCGCTCGCTCCCCTGATCGTCCCGAATCAACAGGTACCCTTGCTGGCGGGTCTTGAAATCATAATGGGTGACGATGCCCTCAGAAAACCGACGGGTCAAATCCTGCACCATCGGGCGAATCAGTTCCTTTCGGGTGATCACCAGGAAGTCATCCCCGCCAATGTGCCCGATGAAGTCCTCCGGGGTCCCGATGCGGTCAGCGGTCTCGCTGAGGACCATCGCGGTGTACCGGAGCACCTCATCGGCAGCCACGAAGCCGTAGACCTCCTTGAAAGGTTCCAGGCGGTCTATGCCGATGTAGATGATCCCCCAGTTGTCCCGGCGGAGCAGTCGGCGCAACTGGTCCTCAATGAGGCGGGCGCTGGGAAGGCCGGTAGTGGGATTGGTCAAACTCTCGTAGGTGGCGCGGGCGATGGCGTTCTTCACCCGCAGCCGGAGTTCTTCCACATCAAACGGCTTGGTGATGTAGTCGTCCGCCCCCAGTTCCAGCCCCTGGATTTTGTCCGACCGCTCATCTTTCTGGGTCAGAAAGATGATGGGGATGTGGCTGGTCCGCAGGTTGCTCCGCAATTGCCGACAGACCTCGTAGCCATCTATGTCCGGGAGCATGATGTCCAGGACGACGATGTTCGGCAACTGCTGGCGGCACATCTCCAGCGCGTCTCCGCCCCGCGGAGCCACGGCGACTTCGTAGCCCTGGCTCTGGAAGTAGATGCGGAGCATGTTGGAGATGTCAAAATCGTCTTCCACGACCAGAATTCTCGGTTTGCTCATCTCGGCCTCCCCTGTTCACGGGTGGACGTTTGTACACATTTTGCGGGCAACCGCGGGGGGCAACCGCAAGGGTTGCCCCTACATCTGTTGCCTGTACGCTGCCACGGCGCGAATCCGTTCGGGTGGGATGGGGCGGTCCAGGCAGTGCAGCGGGGCCAGGCGGAAGCCGTGCCGGGCGGCCATCTCCTGGATTTCCCGCACCCGCCCGATATCCAGTTCTTTTCCGACGGTGTAATCCTCAAACCGGCCCTCCAATGCCAGGGTGATGGTCTCGGCCATACAGCCGAAGGTCAGCCCGGGCGGCAGGCCGTAGTCAAATCCCAGCCCGACCCCGCCGGGGGTCTGGGCCAGACCGCCGTCCACCACCAGCACATCCTCCCGCTCCCGGTGGACCCGCATGGAGACATCCCGGGGGCGGGCCACATCGCAGACGACGGCCCCCGGTTTCAGGTGCTCCGGGAAGATGATGGGCCGCCCCGCGCTGGTGGCGCTGAGCACCAGGTCGGCGGAGCGGATGGCGGCGATGTCGGTGGTGATCTCCACCGGCCCGTTGGCCCCCGCAGAGAGTTCAGCCCGCATCGCCTCCAGGGCATCGGCCCGGCGGCCCACCAGGAGCAGACGGCCGGCCCGGGAGGCCAGCAGCCGGGCGCAGGCGCCGCCGATGGCCCCCGTCGCGCCGACGACGGCGACGGTGGCCCGCTCCGGCATCATGCCGACCTGTCCCGCCGCCTCCAACAGGGCCTGGACCGACAGCGCGGCGGTGTAACTATCCCCCGTGGTGACCGGAATCTCCAGCGCCCGGGCCACGGTCAGCCCGCCGTCGCCCACCACGGAGGTATAGGCACCCAGGCCCAGAATGCGGGCCCCCAACCGCTCCGCCAGACGCCCGGTCTGGATGATTTTCCGGTAGGCCACCCGGGGCGGCACTTCTAACATCCGCCGGGCGGTCAGCGGGCAGGCCAGCAGACACCCCTCCACCTCCCGACCCGTCGCGGCGGAGCGAATGGACCGGACGTGCGAAAGCACCAGCGGGGGCCAGTACAGCGAGAGAAAATGGATGGCCCTCACCGGCAACAGGCGGGCCAGGTTCGGATATTTCCGCGCCACGTCCGCCTTGGGGTCCAACGGGTGCAGGATGAAGGCGAACGAGTCCATCGGTGTACTCCTGGTCCATGCCACGAATTGCACAAAATTACACGAATTGACTTCCCTGCAAAAACTCACCGCAGAGACGCCGAGAGCGCAGAGTTTTAAGTATAATCCTCTGCGTACTCTGCGTCTCGGCGGTGAAATGACCTTTTTGCAGGAGACTCACGAATTGAAAGAAGAAATTCGTGCCAATTCGTGAAATTCGTGGCAAAAAGTCCATTTGCGTATGGCGTCAATCGCGCTCGCCGGCTTTCGGCCCCCGGAGTTCGTCCAGGCGCGGGTAAAGGCGTGGGTGGAGACGGGTAGCCCCAGGAATACGGGTGGCGTCGCTCTCTTCGTAGGAAACGTTCTTCATGACCACCCGCCGCCGGGGCGAGGCCAGAAGGATGCTATCCGATTCTATGGTCCGGGCCGGATAGACAACCAGGCCCGAACCGATGCGACAGTGATGGCCCACGCACCCGCCCAGGACCGTCATCCCCGTCGGCTCCAGGCGGTCGCCGCGCATGGCCCGCAACGGATTGGGAATCAGGTTAAAGTCGGTGAAGGTGGTTCCGGCGCCGATGAAACTGCTCCGCCCCACGCACGCCAGTTGGAGACAGGTATTCTGGGCGACCATCGTGTCTTCCATCAGGACGGTCTCAAAGAGGGAGGCGCGGAAGGGCAGGAAGCAGCGGTCGCTGATGACGCTGAGCATCAAATGACAGCCATCGGAGATGGTGACGTTATTGCCGATGACGCAAATATCCACCACCGCGCCCGGGCCGATGTCCACGTTGTCGCCGATGATGGTGGGCCCCCGGATGACCGCGCTGGGGTCAATGGAGCAGTTCTTGCCAATTTTGACCACGGCGGAGGAGGAGAGCACCTGCTTCTGCTCCAGCAGCGCCCGCCAGAAGAGTTTCAGTTGCAGCCCGACGCTCTCCTCAATGGCCTTATCCAGACGGGCCGCCTCGGCAAAGATGCCGAAGATGATGTTGGCCAGAAGGATATGGACCCAGGACTCAATGGCCAGGAACGCCCGCGTGGGCACCTGGTAGACCAGGTCCCCCAGGACGTTGGACATGTGGGTGGGAACCCGGTAGTAGCCCATCTCGCGGGGCTCAGTGTGCATAACCAGTGGCCGGACTGTCTCCTCAACGCCGTGGGGAAAGTACCACATATCCGCCACATAGAGGTCACCCTTTCGGCGGATGGTCTGCTGAAGGGGAAGGGCATGGGTGACGATGGCTTTATCGTCCAGCGGGAATGCCACCTGGCAGGCCTTGCCCAGTTTGCGGGCTTTCTGGATGAAGGTGTCAATGAACGGTTTGTCAAAGAATAGATTTTCCCGATAGACCAGCGTCTCCACCCGCTCTGGGCCGATTTCGCTGAACGAATCCACCTCCCGCTCCTGGGTGACGTAGGGGGCCAGGAGGTCCCGCTGGTGCAGCCAGAGGGGCTTATTGAGCACCCGCAGTTCACGGGCCGGCTCGTTGAACGGGTGGATAAACCTTCGGTCTCTCAGGATGATCTTGCGCATACCCGTCTGCCCTGCCTGCAGGGTAAATCCTGCGCCACCAAACCGTGCAGGATATTGCAACTTGACAAATTATTCCGACAATCCTTGCCTGTTCCAGGTCAGGGTTTCCCCGGCTGCGCCCTCACCTCTCCCCCTGCCCTCAAGTTCATCAAGACTTCTGAATCATTCGTGCCCCTCTCCCGCTCGCCTGCGGCGGCGGGGGCCCTCACCCCTCCCCTCTCCCGCTGTGCGGGAGAGGGGAGGGGAATAGAGGGGGTTTTGCGGCGGGCGGCGAAGCCGCCCGCCGCAGAAC
>JAGHZG010000027.1 GCA_017743275.1 Chloroflexota bacterium
GAAGAACTCCCGGCGGGGGACCTCTCCCTGGCCCTGGCCCAACTGCGGGAGGGGGCCCCGGCCCTTCTGGCGGAGGCCCGTCTGGACTACGAAAACCTGCGCGTCCTGGGGACGCCCCGGCGGCTGGCCCTGCTGGTGGATAGTCTGGCGCCCCGCCAGCGCCCGCTGGAGGAAGTGGTCAAGGGGCCGCCGGCCCGCGCCGCCTTTGACGCCGAAGGCCGCCCCACCCAGGCCGCCCAGGGCTTCGCCCGCCGCCAGGGCGTGGACGTCGCCGACCTGCAGGTCCGGGAGATGGACGGCGGGCAGTACGTCGTCGCCGTCCGGCAGGTGGAGGGCCGCCCGACCCCGGAGGTGCTGATGGACCTCCTCCCCCGGCTGGTCGCCGGGGTGCGTTTCCCGATGAGCATGCGCTGGAACGAGACCGGCGTCGCCTTCTCCCGCCCCATCCGCTGGCTGGTGGCCCTCCTGGGCGACACGGTCATTCCTTTTGACTACGCGGGGCTCTACAGCGGCTGCGTTACCCGGGGCTCCCGGCCCCAGGGCTCCCCGGAGATTTCCCTGGCCCGCGCGGAAGAGTATCTGGACCGGATGCGGGCCCACGGGATTCTGGTGGACCCCGATGAGCGCCGCGCCGCCGTCGCCGCGCAGGTGGCCGAACGGGCCGCCGCCGTGGGCGGACAGGTGCCGGAGGACCCGGACCTTCTGGAGGAAGTGACCAACCTGGTGGAGCAACCGACGGCCTTTCTGGGCCACTTTGAGGAGGAGTACCTGCGCCTCCCCACCGAGGTCCTGATCGCCGTGATGAAGAAACACCAGCGCTACTTCCCGGTCCTGGACGGCGATGGGCGGTTGCGGCCGTACTTCGTCGCCGTCCGCAACGGCGGGGAGGAGCACCTGGACGTCGTCCGGCAGGGCAACGAGGCCGTGCTGCGGGCCCGCTTCGCCGACGCCGACTACTTCTACCGGGAGGACACCGCCCGGCCCCTGGAGTCCTTCCTGCCCCGGCTGGCGACCCTCACCTTCCAGGAGCAACTGGGCTCTATGCTGGATAAGGCCCGCCGTCTGGAGGAACTGGTGCCCGAAGTGGCCCGCATGCTGAGCCTGACGGAGGAGGAGACGGCGATCGCCCGGCGCGCCGCCCACCTCTGCAAGGCCGACCTGGCGACCCAGATGGTGGTGGAGTTCACCAGTTTGCAGGGCGTCATGGGGCGGGAGTACGCCATCAAGTCCGGGGAGTCGCCGGAGGTGGCCCGGGCCATCTTTGAGCACTACCTGCCCCGCTTCGCCGGGGACGCGCTTCCCGAGACCCTGCCGGGGCTGGCCCTGGGCCTGGCGGACCGGCTGGACAGCCTGGCGGGGCTCTTCGCCGTGGGGCTGGTGCCCAGCGGTTCCGCCGACCCCTACGGTCTGCGCCGGGACGCGCTGGGGATGGTGCAGGCCCTCATCGGCGCGCGGCGGTTCTTCTCCGTCCGCGCCGGGCTTGCGGCGGCGGCCCGTCTCCTGCCCGTCCAGGCCGACCCGGCGGCGCTGGAGGCCGCGCTGGAGTTCTTCACCGGACGGCTGCGGGTGTATCTGCGGGAGCAGGGGTTCCGCCACGACGCCGTGGAGGCCGTCCTGGCCGCCCGGGGCGACGATCCCTACCGGGCCCTGCTGACAGTGGAGGGCCTGAGCCGCTGGGCGGCGCGGGAAGACTGGCCGCGCATCCTGGATAACTACGCCCGCTGCGTCCGTATCACCCGTGACTTCCCGGAGCGGTTCCCGCTGGACCCCAGCCGCTTCGTCCATCCGATAGAGCGGGAACTGTACGATGCCTGGCAGAGGGCCCGCCAGCAGGTCCGGCCTGATAGTCCCGTGGACGATTTCTTCACCGCCTTCCTGTCGCTGGTGGATGTCATTGACCGGTTCTTCGCGCGGGAGACGGGGGTGATGGTGATGGCGGAGGACCCGGCGTTGCGGGAGAACCGTCTGGCCCTCCTGCAACACATCGTTGCGTTGGCCGACGGCATCGTGGACCTGAGCCGGATGGAGGGGTTCTGACAGGGAGCAGGTCGCAGGTCGCAAGGAGCAGGGAGCAAGGTGGTGGTAACGCTTCCCTAACTGTTTTGTAACTGTGAGAGGAAGTGCATACTTTAGGAATTGTGTTATAATTTGGGCGGTTCAGTTTCACTTTCGTGACGGTTCAGGCGGGGAAGGGGGGATTTTGTGGCGGAGGGGATCTGTCACAAAATCTCTTTTTTCCTCATTTACAGCATCCGCACAGGAGATAGCCTGGACATGAACAGTCCAAAGATTTTATACATTGAGGATAATCCGGAAAACCGTTTGCTGGTCCGGCGGATTCTGGAGGCTGAGGGGTACAACGTGGTGGAAGCCGTAGATGGCCCCTCCGGGCTGGACTTAGCGGCGGCTTCTCCGCCCGACCTGATCCTTTTGGACATCAACCTGCCGGAGATGGACGGGTACGAACTGGTGGGGCGGTTGCGCCAGATTCCGGGTCTGGTCAACACTCCCATCATCGCGCTGACGGCCTACGCGCTGAGGGGAGACCGCGAGCGCATTCTTGCCGCCGGTTGTGACGGGTACATTCAGAAGCCGATAGATGTGGATAGTCTGCCGGTCCAGGTCGCCTCGTTCCTGAAGAAACGGGCCGGCTGAGGTTGAGGAGGCACCCATGCCGCCGGTAAACCCGCAGGATGTCACTGTTCTGGTTATTGAGGACAACCTGAACAATTTCCTGCTCATTGCCCGCCTGCTGGCGTTCGTTGGGGTGGGGCGCTGCGAGTGGAAGGCTTCCGGCTGGCAGGTGCTGGAATACGCCGAGACGTTGCCGCACATAGACCTGATTCTGATGGACATTTTCCTCCCGGAACGGGATGGGTATGAGGCGCTGAGCCTGTTGCGGTCTGACCCTCGTTTCAAGGACATTCCCGTGATTGCGATCACGGCGGATGCCAGTGTGGAGAGTATGGAGCGGGCGCGCAAGGCCGGGTTTAACGGTTTCATCGGCAAGCCCATAGACCCGGACCGGTTTCCGGAGCAAATCCGGCGCATCCTGCGCGGGGAGCCGGTTTGGGATCCGGGGATGTGACAGGAGTTCGCAGTTGGTCTTTTTGCCACGAATTGCACGAATTTGCACGAATTAAAAGAACAAAATTCGTGCAAATTCGTGAAATTCGTGGCGAATTCCGTCTACGGTACAGGTTGTTTTTTGCATGATTAGGGGCTGAGGGATGGAGGCCTTTCAGGGGGCCGCCGGTCTGGAAGTACCGGGTGTGGGGATGCGCGGTGGGTTGGGGCGGACCATTCTGACCGCCTTCCTGATACTGGCGATTGTGCCCCTCAGTGTGGTCAGTTGGTATGCCTCTACCCGTCACCGCCAGAATATCCAGGGAGAGGTGACGGGGAAACTGGTCACCATTGCCGCCCTGAAAGAGGCACAGATGACCCGCTGGCTGGAAGAACAATCTGCGGCCCTGGATGACCCGGAACTGCGGGAAGCCGTCCTCCGTGCGGCCGGAACAAGCCCCGAAGAAATCCGTTCCCTCCTGACCACTCTTGCGTCCCAGAAGGGCTTTGAGGACCTGGCCCTGGTTGGCCCGCAGGGGCGGGTGGAGTGGGCCGGGGATGCCTACTGGGAGAACGATACTGTGCTTCTGCCTCTCACCCCCGACTCCTTCGCCCTTCAAACATCTCTGAATCCTGCCAGGCAGGGAGGCATCGTCCTGGTACGGCCCCTGGATTCAGCCCGATGGCCGTACATCGCGGCCCGGTTGAACGGGGAGGGTTTCATCCATATCCTGGAGGAACGCGCCGGCCTGGGCGATACCGGAGAAGCCTATGTGGTGGACCGGTGGGGGTTCGCCTGTCCGCAGAACCGCCGGGTTGCCAGTCCCGCGATTGAGGCGGCCCTCTCCCAGCAGAACGGTCAGGGCCTGTATGAGAACTATGCGGGCACGCCCGTCATCGGCGTCTACCGGTGGCTGCCCGCGCTGGGCCTGGCCCTGGTCGTGGAGCAGACGCAGGAGGAGGCTTTCGCGGGCAACGAGGCCGTGACTACCGCCGTCATTGCGGCGACGCTGGCGGTGGCGATCGCCACGGCGGCCATCGCGGCCGTGGTGACCCGCCAGATTACCCGACCGGTCGTCCGGCTGACGGAATCCGCCCTGCGGATTGCCGCCGGAGACCTCTCCCAGCGGGTGGACATTGCCTCCCGGGATGAAATTGGCATCTTGGCCCAGGTCTTCAATCAGATGGCGACGGAACTGGAGGCCCTGTACAACGACCTGGAGGCCAAAGTTGCGGAGCGGACCCGCCTTCTCCAGCAGGCCAACTACCAGATTCAGCGTCGCGCCATCCAGTTGCAGGCCAGCCTGGAGGTCGGGCAGGCCGTCACCTCCATCCTGGACCCGGACGCGTTGCTGGACCACGTGGTGCGCGTGGTGCGGGATTGCTTTTATTACTCCTACGTCGCCGTTTACACCACAGACGAATCGGGCGACGGGTTGGTTCTTCGGGCTTCCGCAGGAGAGGCCGACCCGTTTCATGGCGCGCGCGTGACCGGGGAGTCCATCGGTGCGGTCGGGCAGGCGTTCCGGGACGGTCGGGCGGTTCTGGAGAGCCGACCGGTCTCCATCAAAGTGGGGCCGCCCCTCTCTTACGCCCGGGCCGAGGCGGTGCTCCCCCTCCGCCTGGGGGACCGGGTGCTGGGGGTGATGGATGTCCAGAGCACCCAGCCCGAGTCCTTTGACCAGGATGATGTCTCCGTCCTCCAGAACGTCGCCAATCAGGTCGCCATCGCGCTGGAGAACGCCCGGGCCTACGCGCTGGAGCGGGAGGCCGCCGAGCGGCTGCGGGAACTGGACCGCTCCAAGCGGCGATTCCTGGCGAACATGTCCCATGAACTGCGCACACCGTTGACCAACATCATCGGTTTCGCCCGCCTGATGTTGAAAGAAATAGACGGCCCGCTGACCGACCAGCAGCGGCATGACCTGGAAATTATTTATCACAACGGGGAGCACCTCCTGGGCCTTATCAATGATCTTCTGGACATCTCCCAGATTGAGGCCGGGCTGATGGAACTGGAGTTCCGGGAGGTAGACCTGAGCGATCTCATCCGCAGCGTGATGGCGACGGCCAGCGCGCTGTTGCGGGGGAAGCCGGTGGTGATGCGGGAAATGATCGCACCGGACCTGCCCAGGGTGCGGGCCGACCCCGCGCGCATCCGGCAGGTGCTCCTGCGGATTCTGGCCAATGCGGCCAAGTTTACCGACCAGGGCACCATCACCGTCCGGGCATGGCCGGTGGATGGGGAGGTCCGCATCAGCGTCAGCGATACCGGGATGGGCATCGCGCCCGAGTATCTGGAGCGAATCTTTGAACGGTTTGAACAGGGTGTCACGGAGAACGGCCGTCGCCCCGATGGGGCCGGCCTGGGTCTGGCGTTGAGCAAAGAGTTCGTGGAGATGCACGGCGGGCGTATCTGGGTGGAGAGCGAGGTCGGAAAAGGGTCCACATTTACCTTTACGCTACCCCTGAAGCCGGCAGAGAGGTAAACTATGACCGTCGCCACCATAGATCGGGAAACGATTCGTCGGATTCTCGTAGAGGAACTCCCGCGGGCGATAGAGGAGGACACAGATTTCCGGTACTGGTTGACCGGATGGATGGCGGAGACCTTCCCCCGGCGCTCGGAAGTGGAACAGTCTACGGCGCAGATACTGGAGCAACTGGCCGCGCTGCGCCAGGACTTCAACCGCCAGATGGCCCTGCAGGCCCAGCGGATAGAGGCGCTGGAGCAGCGGATGGATGCCTTTGAGCAACGCATGGAAGACCTGCGTCAGGACTTCAACCAGCGCATGGAAGACCTGCGTCAGGACTTCAACCAGCGCATGGAAGACCTGCGTCGGGACTTCAACCAGCGCATGGAAGACCTGCGTCGGGACTTCAACTGGCAGATTCTGCGCCTGACGGAACGACACGAATCCCTGGAGAAGCGGGTGGACCGCGGATTTGCGCGATTGGAGGCCACCTTGGGGGCCATCGGCGCTCGCTGGGGACTGATGGCCGAGGAATCCTTCCGCTCCGGAATGGCGGGTATCCTTCGGGACGAGTTCGGCTGGCAGGTGGAGCACGTTCTGATTATGGATACCGAAGGGTATGTCTTTGGGCGGCCCGATCAGGTGGAGATTGATATTGCCATTCATGATGGCGCCCATTGGCTGGTAGAGATTCGCTCTTCTATGAGCAAGCCCGATATGTACACCTTCGTCCGCAAAGCGGAACTCTACGAGCGACTGCGGGAGGTCCAGGTTGCCCGGCGAATCGTCATCTCACCGATGATCCACCCTCAGGCGAAAGAGGTCGCGGGCCGCCTGAACATAGAACTATACACCTCTGTCTACGATGTCTCGCCGGATCTCTCGGGGGATGGGGAGAAAAATCGGTAGGGAGCGCGATGACCGCGGTGGTGGCTGTGGCAAACCATAAAGGCGGCGTGGCCAAGACCACGACCTGCCTCTCCCTGGGCGGCGCTCTGGCGGAGCAGGGGCTCCAGGTCTTGCTGATAGACCTGGACCCTCAGGCGCATCTGACCCTCTCTCTGGGGCTTCGCCCCGAGGAACTCCGTCACACCGTCGCCGATGCGCTGCTGGAGCAGCAATCCGTCGTGGCGGTCAGTCGGGAGACAGCAGTGGCAGGTCTGGACCTGGTGCCGGCCAGCGGCGAACTGGTGGTCCTGGACAAAGCCCTCTATGGCCGGCCCGGTTACGAGTACCGGCTGCGGTATGCCCTGGAGCGCATGCCCGTTGCCTACGACTTTGTCCTGATGGACTGCCCGCCTTCCTTCGGCACCCTGACCCTCAACGCGCTCACCGCCGCCGATATGCTCATCATCCCGATGCAGTGTGAGTACTATGCCTGGCGTTCCCTCCGCCCGATGCTGGAACTGGTGACCGTGGTCCGGCAAAAGACCAACCCCGCCCTCCGCTACCGTCTCCTGGTGACCATGTACGATGTACGGAGCCGTATTCACCGGCTGATTCTGGAGCAAGTCCGCCGCTTTTTCCCGCAGGCCACTTTTCGGACGATGATCCAGGTGGATACCCGGCTGCGGGAGAGCCCGGCCTACGGCCTGCCGGTGACCCAGTACGCCCCGCGCACGCGGGCCGCCGAGCAGTATCGGGCCGTCGCTCAGGAGATTATGGAGTGCTTTTCCCCTTCGCCCACCGTTATCGTGGGACGGGAGGAAGCGCGGCCCGTGGAGTATCCCGTCTTTGTATGAGAAATCACGAGGAACAGGGATATGAAGTCCTTCAAACGATCGCTGGAAGAACTGTTTTCGGATTTCACCCCTCCACCACCGGAGATCACTCCGCCCACTCCCGCGCCGGAAGCACCGCCAGCACCAGCCCAGGCCCCTCGCCCGCCCGAAGCGACAGTGGTGCCCCTGGAACGGGAAATGGTCCAGAGGGCGTGGCCCGAAATCCCTTTGATTGGAGCGCATGTCCGGAACATCCGCTCCCAACTCCTGGGGAATGCGTTGATTATCCTGGCCGTCATCCTCTGGACGGCCTTTCTCCTGGGGAGTGCAACGTCTCGTTTGCAGCAGGCGATAGCAAAGGCGGAACATGAAACATGGCGCTGGAGCGTTGCCCTGGAGGCGGGGAGAACCGTTATAGATTTGTATACGCTTGTTGACCGGGGGATCCTGCTTCGGGATCAGAACCTCCTGATAACCGGCCTGGAAGGAATCCGGGAAGGGATACGGGCCGCTGGAGAGCGGCTGGCGGAGAGCGCAAAAGACCTGCCTCTGAATGACCCTCTTTGGGCGGACATGCTTGCCCTTAAAGCCAGTATCGCTGGAGTGGATCACTGGATAGATTATGCGATAGAGCAGGCCCAGGGGGGAGATTGGGAAGCAATTGCCAGACTGCAGGCTCAGTTGATATCCTCTTACTTCCAGGAAATCAGTAACGGGATCACCCGCGTCCAGCAAAGGGCAATGGAGCGCCGTGCTCTTGCGGCAACCGAAGCGGCGATGAATCAAATGTTATTACGCAATATCCTCCTGGCCTGGGGCGCAATCCTGGTTCTGGTGATCCTGGGAGTGAATGTCGCTCTTCTGCGCAGCATTGCCGCTCCTCTGGAGCGGATGGAAGAAGCGGCCGCCCGGTTGGCGGCAGGACATCTTGATACTCGCGTTGCCGTGGAGCGGGCCGATGAGTTTGGCCGCCTGGCCCAGGCCTTTAATGAAATGGCTGACCGCCTGCAGGCTCTGTACAACGAACTGGAAGAGCGGGTGCAGGAACGGACCCGGGCCCTCCAGGAAGCGAACTACGCCCTCCAGCGGCGGGCCATCCAGTTAGAGGCCAGCGCCGAGGTGAGCCGGTCCATCATCTCCATATTCAACGTGGACGAATTGCTGCGGCGGGCCGTCAATCTGATTCGGGACCGCTTCGGCTTCTACCACGCGGGCATTTTCCTGATGGACGAGACGGGGGAGTGGGCGGTATTGCGGGAGGCCACCGGCGAGGCGGGCGCCCAGATGAAGGCCCAGGGCCACCGCCTGCAGGTGGGAGAAACCAGCATGGTCGGCTGGACGGCCCTCCATCGCCGCCCCCGCATTGCGCTGGATGTCGGTGAGGACGCGGTCCACTTCGCCAACCCTCTCCTCCCCTACACCCGTTCGGAGATGACTCTCCCGCTGATGGTCGGCGGTCGCCTCCTGGGGGTGCTGGACGTCCAGTCCACCGAGGAGGCCGCTTTTGATGAGGACGACATCCGTACCCTCCAGAGCATGGCTGACCAGTTGGCCATCGCGATAGAGAATGCCCGACGGCTCTCCGAAACTGCCGCGCTGCTGGAGGCGACCAGTCCCATCTACCGCTTCAGCCGTCGGCTGAGCACCGCGGCCACCGTGAATGATGTTGCGGATGTCATCATTGACGCCGTCTCCGAAACCGAGGCGGACGGGTGTGTGGTGGTGGAGTTTGAGTCTTCCGACGGGGTGCCGGAGATGCTCTCTTACCGGGGGGTCTGGCGGCGAGATCGGGAGCCTATGTTCCAGCCTGGAATGCGAATCGCGGTGACAGAGGCACCCCTGCCCGCTCCGATGCTGGGCCGGATATGGGTCACTGAGGATGCTCAGCGAGATTCCCAGATGTCGGAAAAGGCTCGGGAACTCTTCCGTGCCACCGGTGTCGGCGCTCTGGTCCACGTCCCGCTCCGGGTGGGGGATCGGTCCGTTGGTCAGGTCGTCATCCTGCGGTCCACACCGGGTCCCTTCTCTCCGGCGTCGCTGCGACTTTATGAGGTGATCGGCGACCAGGCCGCCGTCGCCCTGGAGCGGGCCCGCCTGCTGGAAAGTATGCGGCAGCGGGCGGAGCAGGAGGAGGCTCTGCGGAGTATCGCCGATCAGATTACGGCCACCTTTGACCTGCGGACAGCCCTGCAGACGACGCTGCAGCAACTGGGGCAGGTGCTGGACGCCCGTGGCGGCTATGCGGAACTGGGAACCCGGTAGCGCGAAAGACGCGAAAGGCGCGAAATTCGTGATGCGTGAAACGTGAAACGTGAAACGTGAAACGTGAAGCGTGAAACGTGAGAGGCGATACGCGATAAGCGATACGCGATAAGCGATACGCGATACGCGATAACGGAGGCACATCGGATGCCCGATACCCAACGGCAAAGCGAGATAACCGAATTTCAGGCCTGGCAGGTCCGCGCACTGCGGGTTCTCCTGGGCGTGCTGGCAGTTGCCGCGACGCCGGTGATCATTTTCACCACCATGGAGGCAATTCGCTATCCGGAGCGGGGTGCGGCGGCACCGCTGTTCGGCGCCTTCTACGTCCTTCTACTCCTCCTGGCGTTTCTTCGCCGAGTTCCCCATCGGATCCGGCTCATTGGATTCCTGACGGTGGGCTACGCGGTGGCAGTGATCGCCTTTATGCGAGGTGGGCTGGTCGGGGACGGTCGCCTCTATCTGATGATTCTCCCCTTGCTGGCCATAATCCTCTCCGACCTGCGCCTGGGTCTGGCGGCGGGCGTCTTCAGTTTGCTCATCCATCTGGCTTTTGTGCTGTTTGCCCAAATGGGATGGCTCTCCCAATGGGTTGTGGTGAAGGAAAACCCGATGGCCCTCGGCGACTGGATCAGCGCCTCGGCCGTCTTCCTGATGTTGCTGGCGGGCCTGCTGGCTGTCGTGGGGCTTTCCAACCGTTCGCTTGTTCAGGCGCTGCGGTCGGTCCGAGAGTCGGCACAGGAACTGACGGCTACCTATCAGTTGCTGGAAGGCCAGACCCGGGAACTGGAACGGCGGGCCCGCTGGCTGGAGGCCGCGACA
>JAGHZG010000028.1 GCA_017743275.1 Chloroflexota bacterium
TATAAGAGACAGGCCCCTCTCCCCCCCCTTTATCTCCCCTCTCCCCTTGGCCTACGGCCAGGGGATAGGGGAGATTGAAGAGGGGGTTTTGCGGCGGCCTTTGGCCGCCGCAAAACCCCTCTTTTCCACCCCCTCCCCTCGCCCGCCGCCGGAGGCGAGCGGGAGAGGGGCACGAATGATTCAGAAAAGTCAATGAACCTGGGGGCAGGGGGAGGGGTGAGGGCCGAGAGTGGAAAGGGTACGATTTTTTGAGACTTTGGCCCGGTACGGTTTTAAAGGACTTAACAGAAGGAATCTCCTTTCAGCACACCCCGCCTCCAGATTCTGAAGACTTTTTGTTTTAGAGGGAAAGCGATGATCAAAGTCAAAGGCATCTACGAAGGAATGTGCGTAAAGTTGTTGGAGCCGATTGCTCTGGCACCTGAGACAGTGGTTGAAGTGCTGATCCCAGAGGGTCCAACAGAGCAGGGGCAGGAATACGAATTTCTGAGAAGGTTGGTAGAGGAAGGATTGCTGGCATCTGGGGGGCCGATGCTACCTTCCGAAGAAATCTTTGACCCAGTGCCGATTCGGGGAATACCCCTTTCTCAAACCCTCATTGAAGAGCGGCGATGATAGGGCACTACTTTTTTGACAGTAGCGCTCTGGTCAAGCGCTACATCGCAGAGACTGGAAGTGCGTGGATACGGAGCCTCTGTGCCCCAGAAGCGAATAACACTATCTACCTTTCGCGCATCACCGGTGCTGAGGTAATAGCGGCCATTTTTCGGCGGCAACGGATGGGTGATTTGCCGGTGGAAGATGCCCAACTCGTCTCTCGCCGGTTCCGCAAGGATTTCCAGCAGAATTACAGAGTCATTGAAGTCACCGCTAAGATTGTTGATCAAGCGATGGACCTCGCTGAAATATGGGCTTTGCGGGGGTACGATGCTGTGCAACTGGCGACAGCACTGTATCTGCATCGGATACGTCAGGAACTGGGCTTATCATCGCTGATCTTTGTCAGTGCTGATGAGAACCTCAACGCAGTTGCTGAGGCAAAGGGTTTGCGTGCTGAAAATCCCAATCTCCATACGGTCTGAACCATGCCACCCATTTTTCCCTTTACCGCCATCGTCAACCAGGACCTGATGCGCCGGGCGCTGGTCCTGAATGCCGTCTACCCCCAGATCGGCGGGGTGTTGATTCGCGGCGAGCGGGGGACGGGCAAGTCCACCGCGGCCCGCGCCCTGGCCGCGCTGTTGCCGGAGATAGAAGTCGTCGCCGATTGTCCCTTCTCCTGCGACCCCGACCAGCCTGCCACCTGGTGCACTCTCTGCAAGGAACGGGCCGCCGCCGGGGAGACCCTTCCCCGGACCCGGCGCCGCACCCGTTTCGTGGACCTCCCCGTCAGCGCGACGGAGGACCGGGTGGTCGGCACGCTGGATATTGAACGGGCCATCCAGAAGGGGGAGCGCCACTTTGAGCCCGGGGTACTTGCCGCCGCCAACCGGGGCGTCCTCTACGTGGACGAGGTCAACCTGCTGGACGACCACGTGGTGGATATCCTGCTGGACGCGGCCGCGATGGGGGTCAACGTGGTGGAGCGGGAGGGCATCTCCTTCAGCCACCCGGCCCGCTTCATCCTCATCGGGACGATGAACCCGGAAGAGGGGGACCTGCGCCCCCAACTCCTGGACCGTTTCGCCCTCTGTGTGGACATCAAGAGCGTCCATGACCCGGAGGCGCGGATGCTCATTATGGAGCGCAACCTGGCCTTTGAGAGCGACCCGGAGGGCTTCTACGAAGAATGGCGGCCGCGCGAGGAGGCCCTCTCCTGCGAAATCGCCCGCGCCCGTCAACTCCTGCCCCAGGTCCGCCACACCCGCGGCGACCTGGCGGTCATCGCCGCGATGATGGCCGAGATGCGGGTGGACGGCCACCGGCCCGACATGGTCATCCTGAAGACGGCCCGGGCCAACGCCGCCTTTGAGGGCCGCACCCGCATCACCGACCGGGACATCCTCCTGGCTGCCGAACTGGCCCTGCCCCACCGCCTCCGGCGCCACCCCCTCCAGCCCGTAGAGGCAACGCTGGACAATCTGGGGGAACGGCTGGCGGAGGCCCGCACCCAGGTGGTCAAAAAGGAACCCTCGCTGGCCGATGAGGTTATGGACGAGGACGTCTCCCGCGAGAAAAAAAAACGCACGTAGAGGTTGAGACAGGGGAGATGCCCGCCTCTGAGGGCCAGCAACGGCCGCGCGAGCCCGTCCTTCAGACCGTTCCCCAATGGCCCTCCGAAGGGCAGTGGTGGGAAGGAGGGAAGAAAATCCCCACCGGAGAACTCTTCACCCCCCGACGGCTGGACACCCCTCTGGACCGGCTGACCCGCTCAGGAACGGGGCGGCGCAGCGTCACCCGCACCGACCAGCGGCGCGGGCGGTACATCCAGGCCCGTCCCTCCCCTGGCGACCCCGGCGACCTGGCCTTTGACGCCACGCTGCGGGCCGCCGCGCCCTGCCAGAACCGCCGTCGCCGGCCCGGCGGGCCCGCCCTGGTCGTCTGCCCGGAGGACTATCACCGCAAAGTGCGCGTCCGCCGCATGGCCAACCTCATCCTCTTCGTGGTGGACGCGTCATGGTCTATGGCCGTGGCGGAGCGGATGGAGGCGACCAAAGGGGCCGTGATGTCGCTGCTCACCGATGCCTACCAGCGCCGGGACCGGGTGGGGGTGGTCGTCTTCCAGAAGAACGGCGCCCGGCTGGTCCTGCCGCCCACCCACAGCGTGGCTCGCGCCCAGAAGGCGCTTCAGGACGTCCCGGTGGGCGGCAAAACTCCTCTCTCCGCCGGCCTCCACCTGGCCTACGAGGTCATCACCCGTGAACTCCGCCAGCACCCCGACCTGATGCCCCTCATGGTGCTCCTCACTGATGGGGCCGGAAACGTGTCTATGAGCGACCTGTCGCCTCAGGAGGAGGCCCACCGCATCGCGGAACTCTTCCCTCAGGCCCACATCCGGTCGGTCGTCATCAACATGGAGCACGAGTCCTTTGACCAGGGGCTGGCCCAGGCGCTGGCGGACCACCTCCAGGCTCCCTGCTACCGGCTGGAGGACCTGCGGGCCGACACCCTCCTGGAACGGGTGCGGCAGGAGTTGGTTCTCCAGCCGGACATTGGGCGTGGGTAAAGGTCTGGTTGGGTGAGAGAAACGGTGTAGAAGAACGGTAGCGACTGATGGAGGATCAGCGATATAGAGACAGTACAGATTTCGTTAAAATTGCCGCGAAGTGTATTCTCAGCCCTGCGGCAGGACCCTCTCAACTTTGTCGCGGAGATGCGATGGGCCGCCGCGATCAAATGGTACGAGATGGGCCGTCTTTCTCAAGCGAAAGCGGCTGAGGTCGCCGGCATATCCCGAAGTGAGTTCCTGACAGCGCTGGCGCGCTACGGCGTCTCGCCCTTCCAATACGATGCCGATGAGATTGTAGCGGAGGTGATGGGTGACTGAGCGATGGGTGCTGAACGCCTCACCGCATAATCACGCACGAAAGGAGAACAATGGCAGAAGCGATACGCGTGTGGGCGGAACCGCTGAAGGCGTTCTGCGAACGGGTCTTCCAGAAACTGGGGGTATCCGAGGAGGATGCCCGCATCACTGCCGATGTGCTGGTGGCTGCCGACCTGCGCGGGATTGACTCCCACGGCGTGGCCCGACTGCGCCGCTACGTGGAAGGGTTGCAGACCGGCGTGATGGTCGCCCGCCCCCAGGAGCAGGTAGTGCGCGAGACCCCGGCGACGGCCCTGATAGACGCCGGGGCCGGCCTGGGACAACCCGTCTCCTACCGGGCGATGCAGATGGCCATCCGCAAGGCGCTGGAGGTGGGCGCGGGCTTCGTCACCGTGCGCAACTCCAACCACTACGGCATCGCCGGGTACTACGCCATGATGGCCCTGGAGCACGACTGCATCGGCATGTCCATGACCAACGCCGATGTCCTGGTCGTGCCGACCTTCGGCCGCAACGCCATGCTGGGCACCAACCCCATCGCGGTCGCTGCACCCGCCGGAGAGGAGCCTCCCTTCGTCCTGGATATGGCCACCAGCACCGTCCCCCGGGGCAAACTGGAGGTCTACCACCGGCTGGGGAAGCCCATGCCACTGGGATGGGCCACCGACGAGCGGGGCATTGCCACCGAAGACGCCGGTCGGGTACTGGAAAACTTCAAGAAGCGGGCTGGCGGCGGCCTGCTCCCGCTGGGCGGCGAGGGGGAACTGTTCAGCGGACACAAGGGCTACGGCTTGGCCCTCTGGGTGGACGTCTTCTGCGCCGTCCTCTCTGGCGCCGCCTACGCCGACCTGGTCTACCCGAGGACGCCGGACGGCAAGCCTCTGCCGGCCAACCTGGGCCACTTCTTCGGTGCCTGGCGGGTGGACGCGTTCCGCCCTGTGGAGGAGTTCAAAGCCGCGATGGACGACCTCCAGCGGCGACTGAAGAACACCCCCAAAGCGGAGGGCGCCACCCGCATCTACATTCACGGCGAGAAAGAGTACGAGGAGACAGAGCGGCGGCTTCGGGAGGGCATCCCGCTGAACCCCAAAGTTGCGGCCGACCTGCAGGCCATCGCCGCCGAGTTGGGGGTGGAATACGATTTGTAGCGCGAAAGACGCGAAAGACACGAAAGGCGCGAAAGCGCGAAAGGCACGAAAGGCACGAAAGGACGAATGGGGGTAGAGGGGTCCGGCGGACAGGCGGTATCTGTAGGGGCAGGGCTTGCCCCTGCCTCGTCGGGGGCCGACCGGTATGGCGGGCAGGCGGTGTCTGTGGGGGGCAACCGCAAGGGCCACGCCCCGAAGGGACTCGCCCCGAGGGGTTGCCCCTACACGCCCCTGCCCTGGGGGGCAAATGGAGGGGCCGACCGGTACGGCGGACAGGCGGTCATTGAGGGGGTGATGATGCGGAGCACCCGCCGGGTGGCGGTGGCCGTCCGCAACCCCCAGGGGGAAATTGTCCTCCGCACGGAGCCGCTCCGGTCGGCCATTTACCGGGGCGCGGTCCCCCGCATCCCCCTGCTGCGGGGGCTGACCATGCTCTGGGACGCGCTGGGGCTGGGCATCCGCGCCCTGATGTGGTCCGCCGATGTGGCCCTGGGCGAAGAGGAGAAGACGGGCTCGTTCAGCGGCGCGATGGGCTGGGTCAGTGGATTGCTGGGCATTACCCTGGGCATCGGCCTCTTTATGGTCCTGCCGTCCCTGCTGGTGGGCCTGCTCCCCGTACCGCTCCCTCCGCTGGCCGACAGTCTGCTGGAGGGGGGAGTCCGACTGCTCCTGGTGGTGGGCTACATCTGGGGGGTTGGATTTCTGCCCGACATTCGCCGGGTTTTCGCTTACCACGGGGCGGAGCACAAAACCATCAACGCCTACGAGGCCGGTGTGCCGCTCACGGTGGAGGCCGTTCAGGCCCACTCCACCGCCCATACCCGATGCGGCACGTCTTTTCTGCTGACCGTGGTGGTCATTTCGGTCCTGGTCCTGGCACCGCTGGGGCAGTTGCCGCTCCTCTGGCGGGCCCTCAGCCGGATTCTGGCAATCCCACTCATCGTTGGCCTGGCCTACGAGTGGATACAGTTCAGCGCCCGCTTCGCCGACCGGCCCTGGATGCGCCTGCTGGTGGGCCCGAACCTGGCGTTGCAGCGGTTCACCACCCGCCCACCCGACGACAGCATGGTGGAGGTGGCCATCCGGGCGCTGAAGGCGGTTATGGAGGACATCACAACTCAGGAGGCACCAAATGGAACCCCGGGGACGGTACTTTGAGGACATCGTCGTCGGCGAGGAGATAGAATCTGCCCCGCGCACCATCACCGAGGCCGACATCCGGACCTTCGCCGAACTCTCCGGCGACACCAACCCGTTGCACATAGACCCGGAGTATGCCCGGACGACGATGTTCGGCGAGCGCATCGCCCACGGCCTGCTGGGGCTCTCGGTCGCCAGCGGGCTGGCCTGGCAGACCGGCCTGATGGAGGGAACAGCAGAAGCATTCATCGGGCTGGACTGGAAATTCCGCACCCCCATCCGGATCGGGGATACGGTTCGGTTGCGCATCGTCGCGACGCAGAAAAAGGCGATGCCGCACCTGAGCGGAGGCTTTGTCACTATCTCCGCCGTTCTCCTGAACCAGCGGGACGAGGTGGTGCAGAAAGGGACGTGGACCGTCCTGGTCCGTGCCCGGCAAAGGTATGGAAGAGAAACCAGTGGGCAAGACTCTTCTTGAGAAAGCGCAGAAACTGCCGATGACCAACGAGACCTGGCAGGGGACGGCCCGTCTGGCCCGGGCGTGGATCACCCCGGACGATCGGGCTCCCTACCGTCCATATATCATCCTGTTTATGGACCAGGTTCACGACAAGGTGATGGGCTCCCATATCGTGGAAGCCCGACCGACGCCGGAGGAGATTCTGGACGTCCTGCTGCAGGCAATGACGCGCCCGGCCGCCGGGGCCGGGCGGCCGCGCCGCCCTATGCGCCTGCTGATAGACGCCGCGGAGATGGCCGAAGCACTATCCCCCCGCCTGGCGGACCTGGGGATTCGGTGCCAGTTCCATCCGGTCCCTCTGATAGACCAGGCACTTCGGGAGATGGAGGCGTTTTTACAGGGTCGCCCCCCCCTGCCGGGCCTGCTCCAAATCCCCGGCGTGACCCCCCAGATCGCGGAGGGGTTTTACCAGGCGGCCGCATCCTTCTATCGCCAGGCACCATGGCGCTGGCTCAGCGATGCGTACCCCATTGAAATCCGCTTTCCACCTCACGATAGACCCCGCTATACCGCCCTGATGGGGTATGGGGGTTATGCCTATGGTCTGGCAACGTACGAGTCGCTGGATTCCATTCGCCTGATCTACACGGGCATCCCGCCCAATCAACTGGTGGGGCGAATCACCGGGGTCTGCCTGATGTTCGGTACGGCGCTGGAAATGCCCTTTGACGACCTGGATGATATGAACCGTTACGGCTGGCCAGTAGCAGGTGAGTCGGCCTATCCCCGTCTCTTCCGCATACTCCTGAGCGGAGAACCGGCCCCGCCCACCCGGTCCGACGTGCTCTGGTTTGAGGCCGCCCTGCGGGCCGTCCCGGTTTTCGTCCGGGATTATATGCATGCCGACCGGGGAGAACCCCGCCCGGCGGAGGTCACCCTCCCGGTCACCACCGCTGAAGGCCCGGCGGAGATTTACCTGCGCTACCCGGTCCCCGGTCTTGAGTCCCAGGATTGGACCCTTTCCCTGATTCTGAACCCACCCCGCAAACGGCGCAAAAGGGGAGGCGGATAAGAAGAATCCTTACTGCTGAACGTGCCAGGCACTTTCAGAAGTGCCTGGCACGTCCTCCGCTGAATAGTTACGATGGAGAAATCCTCTCTTCTTTTACAGACGGTGCAGGAGACGGGGCCGGAGGCGGCCGCGCCGCCCGTCCTTCCCCGTCGGGAGGCCGTCCATGCGCTCCTGGAGCAGCGGGACTTCGCGCTCCTCTGGGTGGGGCAACTGCTCTCCCAGATTGGGGACCAGTGCCTCCTGATTGCGGCCGTCACCCTGATCACCCACCTCTCCGCCTCGCCGCTGGCCCTGTTGATCCCGGCTCTCTCCCTGGCCCTGCCTCAGGTCCTCTTCGGACTGGTGGGCGGCGTCATCGCCGACCGCATAGACCGCCGGTGGGTGATGATTGCCTCCGACCTCCTGCGGGCACTCCTGGTCCTGGCTGCGTTGCTGGTGCGGACGACGGGCGACCTCTGGATTCTCTACCTGGCGGCGGCGGGCCTGGCGATGGTCGGCGCGTTCTTCTACCCGGCCCGCAACGCCAGCATCCCCAACATCGTCCCCGACCATCTGCTCTTGGCGGCCAACGGGATGATCCAGGGCAGTTACATCCTGGCCCTCATCGTGGGCCCCACGCTGGCCGGGAGCATCGTGGAACTGTGGGGCTGGTCGGCGGCCATCATCTTTGACAGTGCCACCTTTGTCTTCTCGGCCGCGACCATCCTGGTGATGCGCATCCCGCCGCTGCGGAACGGCGAATCGGCGCTGGCCCCCCGCCGGACCCTCTGGCAGGACATGCGGGTGGGCCTCCGATTTATCTACCATTCCCCCTCCCTGCACCGCATCCTGCCGGTGACCGGCGTGGCGACCCTGAGTATCGGCGCTGTCGTCCTCCTGGCTATCCCTCACCTCAAGGTCCGGTTGGGGGCCGGGGGGCTGGAGTACGGAGGGGCGATGAGCGCGCTGGGCATCGGCTCTATTCTGGGGGGACTGGTCGCCGCTCGCCTCTCGCGCCGATTCCCTCTCCACATCCTGGTGGGCTGGATGCTGGTTCTGGCGGGCGGGGCCATCATCGGTTTCGCCTACGCGCCGGCTTATCTGATCGTTCTCCTCAGCGTGATCATCCTGGGTATGTGCATTGTCATCGCCCGGGGCGCGCTGGACACCATGGTCCAGACCCTCTCCCCCGATGAGGTACGGGGGCGGGTCCAGTCGGCGGTGGCGCTCATCGTCGCCGCCGGGACCGCACTGGCTCAGGGACTTTCCGCCTTCCTGGGCCATTTCCTGGGTGTACAGACCGTCTTGGTGGGGGCGGGGCTGATCACCGCTGCCGCCGGTTTCGCCACCATCTACACCCTCCGCGAGGCGGCTCTTCTGATTGGGAGAATCCGGGGCCCGGCGTGACCGTTGGGGCAACCGCCAGGGTTGCCCCTACATCACCGTTGTAGGGGCAGGGCTTGCCCCTGCCCTGGGGCTTGCCCCTTTCCCACACACACGTTGACGGAGAAAGACCGTGGAACTCCACGAACAAGTGGCCGTATGGAAGGCCCGGTTGGGGCCGGACCTGGTGATTCTGGGACACCACTATCAGCGGGACGAGGTCATCCAGTTCGCCGACTTCCGGGGGGATAGCCTCCAACTGGCGCGGAATGCCGTCCGCACCGATGCCCGCTACATCGTCTTCTGCGGCGTTCACTTCATGGCCGAGACGGCGGCCATCCTGGCCAGACCCGGCCAGACCGTCCTCATCCCCGATATGGAGGCCGGATGCTTCCTGGCCGACCGGGCCGACCTGCCGCTGGTGGAGGCCGCCTGGCGTGACCTGGCACGGGTGCTGGACGTGGAACGGGAAGTGATGCCGGTCACCTACATTAACTCGGCGGCCGCCCTGAAAGCGTTCTGCGGCCAGCACGGCGGGATGGTCTGCACATCGGCCAACGCGGGGAAAGTACTGGCCCGCGCGCTGGCTGAACGCCCGCGCGTCCTCTTCTTCCCCGATCAGCACCTGGGACGCAACACCGCGCGCCCGATGGGTATCCCGCCGGAAGAAATCCTGCTCTGGGACCCACGCCGTCCCCTGAGTGGGTACAGCCCGGAGCGCCTCCGGCGGGCCCGCCTCTTCCTCTGGCCCGGCTGGTGCTACGTCCACACCCGCTTCCGGCCCGAACACGTCCGGGCATGGCGGGAGCGGGACCCGGACGTGCGGATTCTGGTTCACCCCGAATGCACCGAAGAAGTAGTCTATCTGGCGGACGAGGTCGGCTCCACCTCCTACATCATCCGTCGGGTGGAGGAATCGCCGCCGGGGACAAAGTGGGCCATCGGGACGGAGTTCAACCTGGTCCACCGCCTGGCCCGGGAACACCCGGAGCAGTTTATCGTCCCCCTCTCCGACGAACCCCACTACTGCCGGACGATGAACCTCATTACCCTGGAGAAACTGGCCCGGGTGCTGGAGGGGCTGGTGAACGGGGTGCTGATCAACCCGGTCGTCGTCCCGCCGGAGGTCGCCGAACCGGCCCGTCGGGCGCTGGAACGGATGCTGGAGATCCCATAACCCTGACGTGCCAGGCACTTCTGGAAGTGCCTGTAACTACCTACCCTGACCCGTTTGCGATAACGTAGCGCAGGCTTTAGCCTGCGAATACAGGCCTGGCGGCCTGCGCTACAGGGGCA
>JAGHZG010000029.1 GCA_017743275.1 Chloroflexota bacterium
CCTTTGATCGCCCGATGAACTGGGAGAGCGTTGTTGCGGCCTTTTCCATAGAGCCGCCAACGGCCGGTCGGTTTGAGTGGGAAGAGACGACCTTCGTATTTTGGCCCCACGAGCCGCTCCAGTCCCTTGCCACCTACACCGTCACCATTGCCCCTTCGGCGCTGGACGACACCGGCCGGCCCGTCCTCTCCGAACCCTATGCCTGGACCTTCCAGACCGGCGTTCCCTACGAGGTGGCCGATTTCGGCTGGGGGCCGAACGCGCAGGTGCTGGACGCGGACGGCCGCCGGGCCGTCCACTTCCGCCTTTTCGGCTCCGTCTCCCTCAGTTTGACTTTTGAACTGTATCGGGTGACGCTCCCCCAGTTCCTGGACCGCTACGCGTCGGGGTTCCGGGGCGTGGCGGAGTGGGAGAAGCGTCCCATCAGCCTGGAAGGCGCCATCCGGGCGCGCCAGTGGGAAGTGGTCGCCCGCAACAACCAGGAATGGCCCGCTCCCGGCGAGGTCATCATCCCTGCCGACGTCCCCCCCCGGCCTGTACATCCTGAACATGAAAGCCCCCGCCATCGGGATGACCGACCAGTTGTTCCTCATCCTGACCCGCCACGTCCTCACCCTGAAGCAGGCCGAGGGACAGATTGTCGCCTGGCTCACCGACATCAACGGCGGGCCCGTCGCCGGGGCCGAGGTCGGCGTCTACGCCCGCGACGGCACCCGGGTGGCCCAGGGCACCACCGACGACAGTGGCGTCTACCGGACCCGCGTTCCCCGGGACCCCCAGCCCCTGATCGTGGTCGCCCGCGTGGGCGACGACATCACCGCCGCCGGCCTGAGTAACGAGTGGCGCAGTCCCACCGGCTCCTGGTGGGGCTGGTGGGGGCTGACGCCCACCGCCCGGCGCTACTCCGCCTACATCTACACCGACCGCCCCATCTACCGCCCCGGCCAGACCGTCTTCTTCAAGGGCATCCTGCGCCGGGACGACGACGCCGTCCTTTCCCTGCCGCCCGTCGGGACTCCCGTCACCGTCCGCATCCGGGACGCGCGGGATAACATCGTCCAGACCTTCCCTCTGACCACCAGCCCGTTCGGCACCGTCCACGGCGAATTCTCTCTGGCCGACGGCGCGATGTTGGGCAACTACGCCGTGGAAATGGTTGTGGACGGCGAGGCCCACCGGCAAATCTTCAAAGTCCAGGACTACCGCAAGCCCGACTACCAGGTGCAGGTGACCCCCGAGCGCGCCCGCTATGTCGCCAATGAGACGATCACAGTAACGGTGAAATCTCAATATTTCTTCGGCGAACCGGTGGCCAACGCGCAGGTAACGGTGAAGGTGTACCAACTGGGCGAGTCATACTGCTGGGAGAAATGCCCCCCCGAGGAGAAATACGTCTGGTACCCGTCCGAGTCGCTTCCCATTCAGGCCACCACCGACGCCAGCGGCTATTTCACCCTCACCCTGCCCGCCGTTTACCGGCAGGACTACTGGTGGTGGGATCAGCCCATCCGTACTCTCTGGGGCGTGGAGGCGACGGTGGACGACGGGAGCCACCAGACGGTGAGCCACTTCGCCGCCGTGGAGGTCTATCCCACCGCCGAACGGCTGAGCCTGGACACAGGCGGCTACCTGCACCCGCCGGGCCAGCCCTTCACCGTTCGGGTCGCTATGCAGACCATTTTTGACAGGCCCGTCTCCGGCCGCGTCGTCCGCCTGGAACTGGCCCGCTGGAGCCCCGAGACGGGGGATTACACCGACGTCGTCCAGGCCATCACGGTCACCACCAAAAGCGACGGCACGGCCAGCGCGCCGTTCACTCCGGAAAAGCCGGGCTGGCACCTTTTCCGCGCCGTCGCCACCGACTCCCTGGGGCATGAGGTGACAGCATCCACCTGGCTGGCCGTCTTCAGCCAGACCTGGTGGGGGGAACGGGCCACCGGCCAGCTGCGCATCCTGGCCGACCGGTCCCAGTACGCCCCCGGCGACGTCGCCCGCCTGCTCATAGAATCGACCGTCGGCGGGCCGGCCCTGCTCACTTTTGAGCGCGGGACCACCCGCCGGACCCAACGGGTCCACCTGACCCCGCCCCTTACCGTGGTGGACATCCCCATCCAGCCGGACGACGTCCCCAACATCTTCGTCACCGTGAACATCTGGGAGCCGCAGGACACCACACTCGGCCTGAAGGGAGGCTACTATTCCCTCTCCGACAGTCAACTCCGCACGACCAGCGTGGAACTCTCCGTCCCCGCCACCGACCGGCACCTGAGCGTCACCATCACGCCGGACCGGACCCGCTACGCGCCCCACCAGCAGGCCCGCTTCACCGTGCGCGTCAACGACGCCCAGGGCGCGCCCGTCCCCGGCGCGGAGGTCTCCCTGGTGCTGGTGGACGAGGCCATCTTCGCTCTCAGCGAGGAACTGGCCGGTCCCATCTACGACGCCTTCTACGACCGGCGGGAGAACATCGTCCGCACCTACGACGGTATGGCCCTGCGCCGCTACATCGGCGCAAACGGCATGGGCGGCGGTGGAGAAGGGGATTTTGGCCCGGCCAACCCCCGCAGCGACTTCCCTGATACGGCCATCTGGCTTCCGGCCCTCACCACCGACGCCGACGGCACCGTCGTCCTGACCCTCAACCTGCCGGACAGTCTGACCACCTGGCGGCTGACGGCGAAGGTGGCGACGGCGGACGCTCAGGTCCGGGTGGGCGAGGCAGTTGCGAAGGTCACCACTCACCAGACGATCGTCGTCCGCCCGCTTCTGCCGCGCGCCCTGACGGCCGGCGACCAGGTCTACCTCTCCGCCTTCGTCCACAACTACAGCACCACCCCCCAGACCCTCACGGTGGACATCCGCTGGGAGGGAGGGCTGGAGGTGGCCCGTCCGCTGACGCAGACGGTGGCGCTGGCCCCCGGCGGGGCCCGTATCGTCGGCTGGCTGGCCCAGGCCCGGGCCGCAGGAACCGTCACCGTGACCGTGAGCGCCCGCTCCGCCACCGCTGGCGACGCGGTCCGGATGACCATGCCCGTGCGCCCGCTGGCCGTCCCCCAGGTGGAGACCCATGTCGGCGAGTTCCGGGGCACATGGGAGACAACGGTCACCCTTCCGCCCGACGCGCTGAAGGAGAGTTTCCTGGAAGTGCAACTGGCCCGCTCCATCGCCGGGAGCGTCCTGGTGGGCCTGGAGTATCTGACCGGCTACCCCTTCGGCTGCGTGGAGCAGACGATGAGCAGGGCGTTGCCGACGGCCGTCGTGGCCCGCGCGTTCCACCAACTGGGATACTCCACTCCGACCCTGATGGCCGACCTGCCGCCCAAAGTCCGCGCCGGTCTCCAGCGGCTCTACGGCTTCCAGCACAACGACGGCGGCTGGGGCTGGTGGTGGGACGACGCCAGCCACGATTACCAGACCGCCTGGGTGGTCTTCGGCCTGGCGATGATCGCTCAGGCCGGCTACGAGGTGGACCCCGGGGTGATCGGGCGCGGGGTGGACTGGCTGAACCGCCATCTGAACGAAATGGACATCCGGACCCGCGCCTATGCCCTCTACGTGATGGCTGTCGCCGGGCAGGGGAACCGGGAGGCGACGCTGGCGATGATCCCGGCGCAGGAGAAACTGGACTTCTTCAGTCGGGCGGCGCTGGCGCTGGCCCTGCAGGAAGTGGGCGCCCGAACGCAGGCGCGAGCCGTCCTGGACGCGCTGGCGGAGCGGGCCACCGTCACCCCAGAGGGCGCATGGTGGGCCGGTGAGAGGTACGACGGGCACCACGACCAGAAGACGATGGCTTCTGCGACCCGCACCACCGCGATGGTGCTGGACGCGCTGGTCCGCATCCGGCCCGACCATCCGCTGATCCCGCAGGCCGTCCGCTGGCTGATGGCCCAGCGCCGGACCGACGGATGGGGTAGCACCAACGAGACCGCCTACGCCATCATCGCGCTGACCGACTACCTGCTGGCGGTGGAGAAGCGGACAGCCGACACGACCTGTCGTGTGGAGATCAACGGGGCGGTGGTCTACGAAGGGAAGTTGGGGCGGGGCGAGCCCGCGATCTCTCTGACCGTTCCGGCGGCCCGTCTCCGAACCGGTCAGAACAACCTGCGCATCCGGTGCGATGGGGGAGATTCTCTCTACTACGTGGTCAACAACCGCCTTTACCTGGCCCGGGAGCAGATTGAGGCCGCTGGCAACGTGCGGGTCCAGCGGACCTATCGGGACCTGGAGACGAAACAGGTCATCACCCGCGCGCGGCCCGGGCAACTGGTGCAGGTGGAACTGCGGGTGACCGTTCCGAGGGGAGGGTTCTACATCATTGTGGAGGACCCGTTGCCGGGCGGCCTGGAGGCGCTGAACGAACGGCTCAATACCACCAGCCACGACGCCAGCGTTCAGAAAGACCGGTTCTACTGGCATGAGTACGGGTACAACAACAAAGAGGTATGGGGAGACCGGGTGGTCTTCTTCGTGACGGAAATGGCGGGAGAGTGGCGGGTGACCTATCTGGCGCGGGCAGTGCGGTCGGGGCAGTTTTTGGCGCTGCCCGCGGAGGTGACGGCGATGTACGACGCAACGGTGTGGGGGCGGTCGGCCAGCCAGACCTTCGGGGTGTCGCCGTAGCGCAGTTGTCCTGCTGACTGAAATCTCGCCCTGTTGCGTCGGTCGCCAGGCCTGTATGCCGGCGAACCGCCTGCGCTGCGTGATCGGCAAACCGATCAGGGCAGGGATGACCCACACCCTGCGGAGCGGTTTACCCAGAACGGGAAATGCCCCTCCCGATGGGGGGCAACACGGGGCGGTGGCTCTAATCGGTATCCTGCCGCGCTCCGGGCCGATTTCCGGATCGGCCTCCCAATGCCAGCAGGGCCTCCAGGCCCAGAAGGTAACTCCGCGGCCCGAAGCCGCATATTTGCCCCGCGCAGACCTCCGCGATGACCGACGTGCGCCGGAAGGATTCACGGGCATGGATGTTGCTGAGATGCACCTCAACGGCGGGCAGATGCACCCCAGCCAGCGCATCCCGCAGGGCGTAGGAGTAGTGAGTCAGGGCGCCGGGGTTGATCAGGATGCCGTCGGCCCAGTCCTTCGCCTCGTGGATGGCATCCATCAGCACCCCCTCGTGGTTGGACTGCACAATGCGCAGGGTAACGCCCTGCGCCGCCGCCACGGCCTCCAGTTGGGCATTGATCTCGTCCAGCGTGGTGGAACCGTACACCTCCGGCTCGCGCGTGCCCAGCAGGTTGAGGTTCGGTCCGTGGAGTACCAGGATGTTCTTCATTGCGATTCCTCCTGTTGACATATCGTTCGCCAGGCATCTGTAACGGCCGATTCAGGCACGGAGTCCACCACCTCCACCGCGCCGATCCGCCGCAACAGGACAAAACGGAGTGTGCGGCCCCGGCGTTTTTTGTCGGTGGACATGGCGGCATACGCCTGCTCCGGGTCACACGGCCAGGCTGTCGGCAGACCCAGACGGGCCAGCAGGTCGCGCACCCGACCAGGCAATGTGGGCTCGCAGTATCTCAGGGAAGCGCTCAGTTCGGCCGCGGCCACCAGGCCCAGCCCTACCGCCTCGCCGTGGCGAAGGGTGAAGCCCGAGATCAACTCCAGGGCATGCCCAAAGGTGTGGCCCAGGTTCAACCAGGCCCGCTCTCCCATTTCGTACGGGTCCCGTTCCACGATGCGTACCTTGACCCGTACGGCGTCGGCGATCAGCGCGGCCAGGGAGATCGGCCTGTCGCCCGCCAGATGGTCAAACAGCATCGGGTCGCCGATCAGCGCGGCCTTCACCACCTCGGCCATCGCGGCGCGGTACTCGGCCTCGGGCAGCGTCCTCAGCACCCAGGGGTCTATCAGCACCACCGAGGGGTGTTTGAACGCGCCGACCAGATTTTTGCCCTGCGGCAGGTTGACGGCCACTTTCCCTCCCACGCTGGCATCCACCATCGCCAGCAGACTGGTCGGCACCTGGACGAAGGGGACACCCCGCAGCCATGTCGCCGCCACGAACCCGGCCAGGTCGCCGATCACGCCGCCGCCCAGGGCGATAACCGGCTCTCCCCGGGCCAGCCGGGCGGCGGCGAAGCGCTCGTAGAGGTCTGCCGCCGTAGAGAGGGTCTTATAGGCCTCCCCATCGGGCACTTCAAACACCAGGGGTTCAAAACCGGCCTCCTCCAGCGCGGCCTGCAGGGGGGCGGCATAGAATCTCCCCACGGTGGGATTCGTCACCACCGCGCAGCGCCCGGGCCGCAGGCCGGCCCGGATCAGGTGCCGGCCCGCTTGAGCCAGGAGACCATCGGCAATCAGCACATCGTAGCCTGGGAACTGTCCGGTCTCCCCGGGATCCGGGGAAACCGGCCAGAACGGGCCGGAGACCGGGGCGGGGGTGGTCAGATGGACCACCAGACGGTACCCCTCCCCGGGCAGGCCCGCAACAACGCCCAGCACCCGCTCCGCCACGGCGGCCACAGGGAGATGGGTGGTATCTATGTGGTGCGGGATGACTGAATAGGCCGTGGCGCGCTGGCTCAGCAGGGCCGCGATCCGCTCCTGGCGGTTTGGGCCTGCCAGCAGTGGCCGGTCCTCATGACCGCTCAGGCGTGCCAGGATGGCCTCCGGCGCGGCGTCCAGGCAGATCAGGATGCCCCCAGCAGCCAGGGCTTCCCGGTTCGCGGGGTTTACCACCGTCCCGCCGCCTGTGGCAATCACCAGGCTGGCCGGAGCCCGCAGTTCCTGGCAGACCTCGGCCTCCAGCGTCCGGAAAGTCGGCTCGCCATCCTCGGCGAAAATGCGCGGGATCGGTTTGCCGGCCCGCGCCACGATCAAATCGTCCAGGTCCACGAAGCGCCAGCCCAGCCGGGCCGCCACTTCGCGGCCCACGCAGGTCTTCCCGGTACCCATAAATCCGGTCAGGATGATGTTGGGCTCTGCCATCGGTTTCCACTCCACGCTTGGGGATATTGAATCGCCACGAGTAACTGCCTCCCAGAGAGCCTTCGGGCAAGCGCCAACAAAGACACAGCGAAGGCATGCCCCTGTAGCGCAGGCCGCCAGGCCTGCATGCAGGCTGTCAGCCTGCGCTACATCTCTTGCCAACCGATTCGGGTAGGCAGTTACGCCACGAATAAAAATTCGTGGTAACTATTCAGCCGATTGAAATCGTCCTCCCTGGGCACTTTGTGTCGGGCGTCGGTCTTCGCCGACACTCTGAGGTCGGCGAAGGCCGACCATCGGCCGCAGGCTCAGGAAGGCTGACTTCAGTCGGCGCCTGAATGGTTAATTCGTGGCTATAACTCCGCGTCCGTTCCCGGGTACTCAAACCGCCAGGGCCCATTGTCCATCGGCAGGTCGGCCAGATGGGACCGACGCAGCGCGGCGAAGCGGGGCAACTGCTCTTCCAGAGAATCCCCGCCCAGTTTGCGGAGGAGTTCGTCTGCCAGCACCCAGGCGACCATGGCCTCGCCGACCACCGCCGCCCGGGGCACCGCGCAGACGTCGGACCGCTCATAGCGGGGCGCGGCGAGCCTCCCGGTAGCCAGGTCCACTGAGGGAAGGGGCGTCCGGGTGGTGCTGATCGGCTTCATGGCCGCCCGCAGGACGATGGGCTCTCCGGTGGTGATGCCGCCTTCCAGCCCGCCGGCGCGGTTGGAGGCGCGCCGGAGGTGGCCCTCCGGGTCGCAGAGAATGGGGTCATGGACCTGGGTGCCCCGACGGCGGGCATTGGCGAAGGCCGAGCCCACCTCCACGCCTTTGACCGCCGGGATAGAGGCCAGCGCACCCAGCAGGCGTCCGCTCAACCGGCGGTCAAAGTGGACGTGGCTGCCCAGCCCAGGGGGCACACCCAGGGCCACTACCTCAAATATACCCCCCACCGTGTCCCCTTCCATCTGACGGATGTGTTGACGCATGGACTCCGCGGCCGCCGGGTCCGGACAGCGGAGGTCGTTGGACTCCGCCCGGGCCAGCCGTTCGGGGTAGGGAAAGTCGTCCTCCAGCATGGCCTCCACTTCGCCGATGGCGATGACGTAACTGCCCACGACGATGCCAAACCGGGCCAGGTACTGCTTGCAGAGGGCGCCCGCCGCCACCCGTGCGGCCGTCTCCCGGGCGCTGGCGCGCTCCAGCCCCAGCCGTAGGTCGCGATAGCCGTATTTGACCGCCGCAGTCAGGTCCGCGTGGCCGGGCCGGGGGATGGTCATTGCCGCGATCTCCTGGTCGGCCCAGGCGCGGTAGTCCAGGTTGACGATTTCCAGCGCGATGGGCGCGCCCGTCGTCCGGCCCGCCAGCACGCCCGCCGTGATGCGGACCCGGTCCCGCTCTATGGACATCCGGCCCCCGGCCCCGAAGGAGACCTGCCGCCGGGCCAGTTCCCGGTCCAGGGCATCCACCGAAACGGGCACTCCGGCGACCATCCCCTCCAGAATCGCGGTCAGTTTGGGGCCGTGACTTTCACCGGCGGTCAGGAGACGAAGAGAGGACATAAGCCATTTTTCCTTTCTTGAGTACCGAGGCCATCACCTCTACCGGCGCAGGCACTCCGGTCCATCGTTCAAATGCCCGGGCTCCCTGGTAGACCAGCATGCCCAGGCCGCCAATGGCGCGCGCGCCCTGGCGCTCCGCCAGGGCCAGGAACGGCGTCCGGCAGGTGTAGATCAGGTCATATACGACATGCCGGGGAGAGAAGGGGACCGTCGGGTCCCAGGGCAGGGGGTCGGTATCCGGATGGAGCCCCAGGCTGGTAGCGTTGACGATCAGGTCCACTTCGGGAGCCAGGTGGGCCAGGGCCGAGGGGAAGGGATGGGCCATGATTCGGGCATTCGGCAGGGCCCGGGTAATGGCGGCACAGAGCGCCACGGCGCGCTCCGGGGTCCGGTTGACCACGGCCACTTCCACGCCCGCCTCCGCCAGCACGTACGCCACGGCCCGCGCGGCGCCTCCGGCGCCGATGACCAGCGCGCGCCTGCACCGGATCGGCCCCGCTCCTTCTGCCTGGCCTGCCCGAATCCCGTGGGCCCTCAGGTCATCCAGGAACCCGGCGCCATCGGTATTATCGCCCAGCAGGGAGCCATCTTCCCGCACGACGATGGTGTTGACTACCCCCACCGCGGCCGCAATGGGGGTCAATTCGGCCAGATAGGGCAACACATCTGCCTTATAGGGGACGGTGACGTTCACGCCCACAAAGCCCAGGGCCGGGAGTCCAGAAAGCGCTGCCGGGAGTCGTTCGGGGGGCACCGGTAGAGGCACGTAGATGTAATTCAGCCCCCGCGCGGCCAGAGCGGCGTTCTGCATCGCCGGGCTGAGGGTATGGGCCACGGGCCAACCCATAACGCCCAGCAGTCGGGTATGGCCGTTGATGATCGGCTGACGGTCCGAACCGGAAAGAGGGGATTCGCTCATGGTTGTTCCTGCCACCGGATGTCTGCACCAAGCGCCTGCATCACTTCCACGAAGCCGGGGAAGGAGTCGTGGATGACGTCGGCGTTGCGCACGACGGTCTCGCCCCGGGCCACCAGACCAGCGACCGCCAGCGCCATGGCCAGCCGGTGGTCGTGATGGCTATCCACTACTGTGCCGGTCAGGAGGGTGGGGCCGTGGATGATCAGCCCATCCGGCAACTCCTCCACCCGTGCCCCCATCCGGCTCAGTTCCATGGCCACAGCCGCGATGCGGTCGGATTCTTTGACGCGCAGTTCGGCGGCATCCCGAATCACTGTCGTGCCTCCGGCCTGGGTAGCGGCCACGGCGAGGATGGGGAACTCGTCAATTGCCCGCACCACCAGGTCGCCTGCGACTTCTATCC
>JAGHZG010000030.1 GCA_017743275.1 Chloroflexota bacterium
AGATGTGTATAAGAGACAGGGGCCACCCAACTCGGAGGCGGGTCTTGACGGGGAACGTGATAGTAGAAGAGAACGTGGGCGATGCGGGCATCCGGCTCCCGCTTGCGGAACCAGTCGTACATCTCCGGGTCCACCAGCGGGATGCCATCCAGCGTGGTGGCGCTGATCACGTAATCGCCCGGGGGCGGGTTGAGGCGGGAGGGAAAGATGGCCGGAGTATCCCCCCGCATAGGAGTCAGAGGCTCATAGCGGACTCCGTAAATCGCCGGGTCGTAAAAAATAAACGCTGAGAGGCGTACAGGGCCCAGATGCCGCTCTTTCTGAAAACGAGCCAGGTCCTTGTATCCCTGCCCCCAATCCGTGTTGGAGTCGGCCAGATAGCGCCAGCCGTTATCCGACCCCCCCGCCAGTTCGTTGAAGTAGGCCAGATAGTGGGGCGCGATGCGCAGAGTGCCCAGGGCCAGCCAGGCCAGGGACGCGATACGGAGTAGGGAGTAGGGAGTAGGAAGTAGGGGAGAGGTAGCACGGGTTTCAGCCTGTGAAGAAGTAGCACGGGCTTTAGCCCGTGAAGAAGTAGCACGGGCTTTAGCCTGTGGAATAGGCGGGGTGCTAAGGCGCCCAGCGAGAATGAACAGGAACGGGAGCACGGGCAGGAGATGGCGGTAGCCGATGTTCAGCGGGCTGAATAAACTGATAACACCGTAGAGAAGAGGGAAGAGGACCGGCAACCCCCAGCGTGCCAGCGTCGGCTTCCAAGAAATCTCTGGGAATCTGGCGGGCAGGCTTCTTCTGTAGCGGAGAACCCCCCGAATCCCTCTGTGGAGGGCGGTAACCATGAGGGCCAGAAGGAGCAATAGGGTGGGCAGGGGGGTCTTCAGAGCGAAGGCGACGGGGAAGTAGTACCACCAGCCATGGGTACGGTTTTCTCCCAGCAGGAAGGCCGCGTGTCCGTCCAGCATATGCTGGCGTAGGCGCATCCAGGGAATGCTGTGGGCAGGAGCAGGGACCGGAAAGGGGAGAGAAGGCACGGGCCCGATCTGGAATCGGTACAGTGCCCAGAGGGTCAGGCCGGCCAGCAACAGGAGTACCAGGAGAATGCCCCGGCGCCGGGCAGGGAGCGCGATCATCCCGATTAACAACACCACAGGCAATAGTATCAGCGCAGAAGTCTTTGCTCCCTGGGCCAATCCCAGGGTAACCCCAGCCAGAATCAGGCGGGAGAAAGCAGGAGAGGCCAGAAAGCGATGAAAGGTGAAGAGGGCCAGGGCAATCATTGCCGTGGCGCCCAGGTCGGTCCCGGCAACGGAGGCGTGGGCCAGAAGATTCGGATCAGCAGCCCACAGGAAAAGGGATAGCATTCCCCCTGACCATCCCCAGAGGTCCATCCCCCAGCGGAAAATGATGGCCCCGAGCAGAATGTTCAGAAGAGCGCTCATTGCCCGGGCGGGGATCACCAGGCGGTCTACAGGTTGATACGGATAAAACCACTGCTGGGTCAGCCGCAGCAGGGGAAGGCTTTCGGTCGTGGGGGTTGCCGCCTCGGCCCAGGGCGCAAAGGACGTGGGGTCCGGCAGATCGGACACACCCAGAAAAGGCAGCGCGATCCATATCTTGACCAGCGGAGGATGCTCTTCCACCAGGCGATAGTCCCCTGTGCGGAGCATCGTGTAACCACTGGTGATGTGAAGGCCCTCGTCAATGGTCATAGAGGTGGCCCGGGCGGCCCAAAGGCTCAGCCACCAGGAACCCAGCAAAAGGAGAAGAAGGGGAATCCACCGGGCGAAGCGCATACAGGGTCCCTCACGGCCGAACAGGCCAGATCGGAATGGCGGCATCGGGGACCGGCTCTCCCCCGATAGTCACCGGCAGGCGAGTGCCATCGTCCAGCCGGTAAAGCCCCACGGCCACGCGCCCGCCCTCTACCAGCGCGGGCAGACGGTGGATGTCCAGAACAACGTCTCCCGGCTGCCAGAAGGAGGAGGGGAACGCGCCGCCCATCGGCGGCCCGTCGCCGGCAGCCACCAGGGTGCCGGAGGCGTCGTAGAGGTGGACGAAGACCTGATAGTCCCGGTCCAGCGGAGCGAGGCTCTTCCAGCAGAGGATGACCTGGATACCCCCGGTCTCTGGAACCACGTCGGTATGGGTCAGGGCCACGCTCTCCCCCAGACGGACGTCGGAACTCAGGCGACCCGATTCCGGACAGACCGGCTCCCGCCCCGGCAGCCGTAGCCGGTGGAGAATCAGGCGGTTCCCGACCGAAGTCTCGTCCACCCGAACGGGCAGTCCCCCTTTCTCCGGCTGGTAGAGGACCACCTGCAGGTCCCAGGCCTGAGTCAGAAAGTCAGCGGCGGGCAGGCGGAACCGGTAGCGGTCCCGGATGACCTCGCCGGGCCGCCAGGCCGAGGTGGGGTAATTACCGTGCCCCGGCCAGGAGTCGTAGGTCCAGCGCAGGGTGTCGTCTCCGGGAACCGGGGAGACCAGTTGCAGGGCCATGATGTAGTCCTCAGGAATCGGAGCGGTGGCCTGCCAGTAGAGGGTGATGTCCAGAAAATGCTCCGCCTCCCGGGCCCGCAGGTCGTAGCCGATCAGGCGGATGGAGTCCCCGAAACGGGCATCCACCGAATGCTGGGGACGGACCGCCGCCGCATCCGGATCGCGCGGGGGTGGGGCATAGAAGGCGGGCAGGATGCCGGCGACAACCCAGAGAGCGGAAAGAAACAGGAAAATGACCAATGGCAGAATGACCAATGACCAATGACGAAATGACCAATGACGGAATGACCAATGACCAAATGACCAATGACCAGTGAGGGAGGAGATACCGGTGGCCAGGAGAAGGGCCACGGCGGGAAGGGCGGGGAAGAGGAGACGGCCACCGGGTGCAGGAGTGGTCAGGTTCCACCGCATCCACCCCACCAGTACCAGGAGAAACCAGACAGCGCAGAGGGCAGTGGCCCACCGCTCCCCTGGGGCGAGGCGACGCCATCCCCAGGCCAAACCCATGACGCCCAGCGCGGTCAGGAGAATGTAGAGGACGTAGAACCCGGCCGGATAGAAGGAGCAGGGAATCTGCCCCCAGAAGGAGCGGAACATCAGCCCGACCCCGCTCCATGGATAGATGGATGACTCCTGCAAGCCCACCAGTTGGAGCATCGGGGCCAGCGCAGTCGGGTCGCCGTAGAGGCGCCAGTTGCGCCAGAACCACCAGCCGGAAAGGGCCAGGGCGGGGAGAATCACCAAAAAAGAATGACTAATGACCAATGACCAATGACCCAATGACCAATGACCAATTTGGGAAGAAGAGCGGTTAGTCTCTCTCTGGAGGAGCCGGAGAGCACGAAGCAGAATCACGCCCAGAGCGAGGGGAACCAGGAGCCAGCCACTCAGTTTGGAGAGGCCTGCCAGCCCGATCAGGAAGCCCAGTCCCAGAGCACGCCGGACCGAGAGGCCATCCTGCCAGAGGCGCAACACCAGATACAGACCCCAGGTCGCCAAGGGAGTCACCAGGTTGTCGTTATTAACGCCACTGGCGACGAAGAGAAACTGCGGGTTGAAGGCCACAATCGCTGTTGCCAGGAGGGGAACTCCGGGACGGTCAGGAAATGCCCGGCGCGCCAGCGCGTACGTTCCCACGACAGTTAAAACTTGCAGAAGAGTGGACCAGAACCGCAACAGATGCAGCATCCGGAGAGCGCCATGCCAGGGGAAATGGTTCAGGTGGGGATTGTGGTAGAGAATGGCCCGGTTGTCGTAGAGGAAGGGAGCATTGGGGCCACAGGCCACCCGCGGGTTGAAGCGCAGATAGGCCCCCATATCGTCGGCCCGGAGGCCCAGAAAGCGGACCAGTCCAGCAGAGAGCAGGTGGTAGAGGGGAGGCTGGGACGCCTCCTGGCGGTAGTGATAGACTTCTGTCTCCGGTGTGCCGTGCACGGGTAGGCGGCCAGTATCGGCGATGTGCCAGATCACCCCGAAATGCTCTATTTCATCCAGATTCTCAAAGGGTGGAACCACCAGGCCATACACCAGGCCCAGCGCCAGGAAGGCCAGGAAAATCCATACGAATCCAGGGCTGATGCTCTTACTCATTTTGTCCTGGAGAGGATACGTGAAGAACCGTCACGGCGGGCTGTATCAACAATCGCCCCCGATTCTACCCAAAACGGCCGAAAAAGCAAGCACTTGACGAACACCACCGAAGGGTATATCATAGCCCCCAAGCGGGATACCCGAATGGACCGTCTCTCATTCACCCGAATCCACCTGCCCTCCACGACGTCCACCAACGATGTGGCGCGGGACCTGGCCGCGCGGGGGGCGCCGGAGGGCACGGTCGTCACCGCAGAGTACCAGACCGCCGGACGGGGCCGCCTGGGACGGCGCTGGCTGGCCCCACCAGGCACCTCGCTGCTGTGCTCCCTCCTTTTCCGCCCTCCACCGGGGCTGGCACTCCTCCCCCACCCCACCGACCTGACCATGCTCTGTGCGCTGGCCGCAGCGGACGCCGTAGAGAAGGCCGCCGGCCTTCCGGTCTCCCTGAAGTGGCCTAACGACCTGGTCGTCGTTCGGGGGGAGTCCTGGCGGAAACTGGGCGGCCTGCTGGCCGAAACCGGCATCTCCGGCGACCGGGTGGAGTTTGTCGTCGTCGGCGTGGGGATCAACGTCAACGTGCCCGCGGAGAGTCTGCCCGACCTGGCCCCCGATGCCACCAGCATCCTGGCCGAAACCGGGCGGGAGACGGACCGGGACTCTCTGCTGGAGCAGTTCCTGGACGGGGTGGCCAGCCGCCACGCGCGATGGCGGGCCGGTGAGCGCCCCTGGGCGGAGTGGGCCGCCCGCCTGGCCACTCTGGGCCGGGCGGTGCGGGTGGTCACGGCAGAAGGGGAACAGCGAGGGGTCGCCGAGGGGGTAGACGACGAAGGTTCTTTGCTCATGCGCACCCCCGACGGCGCACTCCATCGGATTCGGGTAGGAGACGTCTTACTGGCGCATTAATTCGTAAACCGCAGAGAACGCAGAGAGCGCAGAGTTTTAATTTAGCAAAAATTTCTCTGCGTTCTCTGCGTACTCTGCGATTACGTTAAAAGGAGGCTTTGATGCGCGTGCGGCAAGTGGACGGCCGTTTTCTCATCCGTCTGGAGGCTGGAGAAGAGGCAATCGCTTCCCTGCGGTCCTGGGCAGCGGAACAAAACGTGGGCTTTGCCGTACTGTGGGCCATCGGCACCATGCGCCGGGCCACCCTGGGGTACTTTGATACCACCGCCGCCGTCTACCAGCAAATCCCGGTGGAGGAACAGGTGGAGGTCGTGAGCATGACCGGCAACGTGGCCCGCGGGGAGGACGGCACCCCCATCGTCCACGTCCACACTGTCCTGGGACGGGCCGATGGCAGCACCGTGGGCGGACATCTGATAGAGGGCCTGGTTTTCCCCATGCTGGAGGTCGTGGCCCGGGTGTTTCCCGAACCGGTCTACCGCCGGGCCGACCCCACCATTGGCCTGACCCTCTGGGATTTGTAATCCACCCCGAAACACGGCGTGCCAGGCACTTCCGGAAGTGCCTGGCACGTCCTCCTCAAGCCCCATTTACCGCCTCGGCACCACTTTCAGAACTGTGCCGGGGTGGATGGTGAAACCCGGCCCGATGTTGTTGAGACTGGCCAGTTCCTCCACCGTCATCCCGAAGCGACGGGCGATGGAGTAGGCCGTATCCCCCCGCCGGACGTAGTACCCATACCCTCCCCCCGGGGCAGGTACCGGGACCAGGATCATCGTCCCCGCCTGGACCCGTCGGGGGTCCGGAATGTTGTTGGCGGCGGCAATCGCCTGGGCCGTCGTTCCAAACTTCAGCCCGATGCGGAAGAGATTCTCCCCTGGTTCCACCACATAGTAAATACCCCCCGCCCCCCAGGGTGTCGGGAGTACCACAACCGGCCAGGTCGGAGTGGGGACAGGCGGAATCGGCGTCTCAGCCACCGGAGGCGGTTGCTCCTCCGCTGGCAGAGCAGCCGCCTCACCCACGGTGACCAGCCCTTCAGAGAGAGTATCTACCAGGATCGGGTTCCCATCTGCATCCTGAGCGATCACTTGGCCCACCTGAAGCATCGCAATCCCCGCAGCGGCTCCCCGAAACGTCAGCGAAACCAGAACCCCGGCATCCTTCGCCGCGGCTCCAGGTTGGACGGATGCCCGGTAGATCAGGCGGTCTCCCTCCACCCGATTCTCCAGAACAACCCCCATCAGGTCACCCGGGGCCGCCTGAATGCCCTCCGCCGCCGGGTCGGCGTCCACCATCTGAACCAGCGCGGGGTCAAATTTCACTTCCAGGGAGAGTATGTTCACTCCCCCCATCCCATCGACCCAAACTTCTACCGTTGCCGTTTCCCCCACCTCCAGCGAGACAACCCCGGGATACAGATACAGGCTGGGCGGATACTCCACCGTCGGTTGTGCCGTAGGAGGGGGAACACCGAAGGGAAGAGGGCCGGTGACCGGCGGCAGTTCCTCCTCCGGCGTAGGAGTGGGGTTGTAGACCGGCTGAGCGCAACCGGCCAGAAAAAGCACCCCCAGGCCCACGACCGTCCAGCGAATAAATGCCCGTTGCATATCACCCCTCCTTCATTCAAGCGGTGACCGGAAGTCACCTTTTTGGGCCTCCGGCCAGTGGTCGGCCTGCGCCGACACTCCCCCCGGCGGCTGCGCCGCCATCCCCTCCTCCCTCAAGTTTGGCCTTTTCGCCCGCGGTGATCATTCTTTGCCCGGCACAAAATGCCCAGGGAGGACAATTTCCATCGGCCTGAATCAGTCGCCCTCCCTTGAAATCGCACGGCCTAACCTGCGGGCCAGTCGGGCCCAGTCCTCCAGAGAGAGTCGCTCCGCGCGGGCGCAGGGGTCTACGCCGGCCTCCTGCAGTGCGCTGGCGGCCTCCCCAGGCGAGATCCCCAGACCGCTGGCCAGACTGTTGCTCAGTTGCTTGCGGGGCTGAGAGAACCCGGCCCGGACCACCTGGAAGAACCAGCCCACATCCGTCACCTCCACCGGCGGCTGAAGGTGACGGTCTATCCGGACCACCGCCGACTCCACCTCCGGCGGCGGGTAGAAGGCGCCGGGCCGGAGGCGGAACAACAGTTGTGGGCGACCGTAAAACTGGACACTGACCGCCAGCAGGCTCATCCGCCTGCCCCGAGCCACGATTCGCTCCGCCACCTCCCGCTGGACTGTCACCACCATTCGCTGTGGGGGGACACGAGCCTCCAACAAGTGGCGCAGCACCGCCGAGGTGATGGCATACGGCAGGTTCGCCACCACTTTGTACGGCCCCTCCCCCATCAGGTCGGACGGGTCCAGGGCAAGAATGTCCCCCACGACCAGATGGACGTTGGGGTAGTCGGCCAGTTCGGCCTCCAGGACCGGGAGAAACCGCCGGTCTATCTCCACCGCGACGACACGCCCGGCGGAGCCCGCCAGCCGATGGGTCAGGTTGCCCACTCCGGCGCCGATTTCCAGCACCTCGTCGTCAGGCGTCAACTCCGCCGCCGCCACGATGCGGGCCAGTGCCCCCGCGTCCACCAGGAAATGCTGCCCCAGTTCCCGGCGGGGCTCCAGACCATGACGGCGGAGAATCTGCCGGACGTCGGTCATGGCGGATGGCCGATCAATTCAGTATGTACAGAATCTGGTCGGGAGGCGGAACAGGGGTGAGAATGTAGACGTCTACCCAACGGTACCAGAGGATCAGGTTGTCGTCGTCGTAGCCCAGGTCAATCCGCCGGCCTTTGATAGCGCCGCCGGTATCGGCGGCCAGGCCAATGCCGTATCCGGGCACATAGACTCGGGAGCGGAGCGGGATAACGCGCGGGTCCACGGCGACAATCCCCTTCCGCATCGGCAGGCCCAGCCGGGTGCGCCCGTAGTAGGGGGCGGTCTTCGGCACGCCAGCCGTGGACGCACTGTAGGAGGTCGCCAGCATACGGATGACCCGCCAGTACTCTACCGTTCCCTCCGGCGTCTCCAACTGCCGGATCACAATCTTGGTCCCGTAGCCGATGATTTTGTCCGTCGGCGGGACGGCCACGTATTCGTCCTCAAGGGTCCGGCCGACCTCCGCGCCGTTCTCGTAGCGGACCCGCCAGCGCCGCTGGCGGATGCCCGGTGCCCCGTCCTGGATCAGCCGTCGATGGTCTATTTCCAGTTCGGGGTCCGCCTGCCAGCGCACCGGATAGGGTATCGGTTCCTGTTGGACCATGAACGCCTCCGCCACCCGGACCACCTGGACCACGGTCTCTTCCCCCAGGGGGGTATCCGGCGGCGGGTCGGTGTAGTCCTGGCCCACCAGGACGATGCCCAGGTCGGCCAGCACTTCTCCCACCCGGTCACGGTGGGTACGGGTGCGGACCGTCTTCCCGTCCACCAGGACGGTGACCGGACGGGAGCGCCCCAGGTAGATGTGCATCCCGGCCGATACGGGCTGTCCCAAGTCGGGCCGCACGCGGTCGGCCTGATAGAGGGCCAGGCCGATCTCCTGCAACGCCTGCCCCACGGTGGGCGCGGCGGTGGTGAAGGAGAGCGTTCGCCCCTCTTCGTGGAGGGTGACCGGCACCGCGCGGGTGACCCGCACAAAGTCGCCGGAGCAGGCCAGGACCTCAGCGACCGACTCGCAGGGAGACGTGATGACCCGGTCGGCGGGGTGGAGGGAGATGCCGCTCTCGGCCAGAATCCGGTCCGTCGTCGTGGCGTGAGTCCAGACCGTCCAGGTTCGCCCGTCGGCCTGAATGGTCACCGGGCGGGCCCGGGAGACTTTCACCGTCATCCCTGGCTGGAGAGGCGTCTCCGGGGCGGGCTCCAGAATGTCCTCGGGGCGGAGAGCCAGGCCAATGTCCAGCAGGAGCGCACCGACGGTCTGCTGATGGGTGCGGACCGGACGCGCCTCCCCGTCCACCACCAGGGTAATGGAGATGGCATCGGCCTCATAGGTGGCGGCGAGCCCGCCCACCAGCAACAAAGCAGCCAGGGCAACCGCGCCCTGAAGAATCCGGTTTGGGGTCATCCTGCGGTCTATGGTCTGTCGTCCGTCGTCTGTCGTCCGTGGTCTGTCATCCGTCGTCCAATAAAAAATGGCCGTGCACCTTCCGTCGAGCCTGGCCGCCGGGCCGCCTCAGGTCATCCGGCTCCGGGCAGGCACCCCTGCGGCACCCAGGAGGGACTCCGTACCGTTGCTTCCTCCCGGACCTGGCGGGGTTTGGAGGCTCCTGCCGCGCAGGACCCACCGTTCAACACCTTCTGACCGGAGGGGTTGCCGGCGACGTGAGCCCTCGGGAAGGAATTCAACCCCGCTATGGCGGATTGCGGGTACAGGGCACCGCCAGCTCCCCGTCTAGCACGGCCATATTCATGTTACCGCAGGATGGGAGGTTGTCAAGTGGGTATCCGGCGGGCAAGATCTCAAAGCCCTACTCGCGAAGTGGCGGTTAAAGGTGAAGACAGTGTAAATGCCAGTCTGACGCATCAGTTCAAAACTGGTGTAATCCACCAGACTGACATCCCGGCGACGAGCGGCGAGCAAGGCCGCTACTGCTCTTCGGTGCATATCCGGTTGAATCCATACCTGCCGAACTGCTGGCAAAGCATCATTGACTCCACTGCAAAAAGGGCAGGACTGAGCCTGAGTGTCTTCGCGCAAACGGGTGAATCCTGGTATAATTCCAGAAAACCCTACCGGAGGAGAACGGAA
>JAGHZG010000031.1 GCA_017743275.1 Chloroflexota bacterium
TTTCCTGAGAGCCTTGATGGTACCCCATTTCACCTTAAAACCGACATGAGCCAAAGTAATTACCTACACAAAGGGCACAAAGTACTCACAAAGGACACAAAGGGATAAAATATTATCCTTCGTGCCCTTTGTGTGGCCTTCGTGTCCTTCGTGGTTTTAATGAACTGGAGATGGACCATGAGCACCCGACCCGTTGTCTACGTGACCCGCCGTATTCCCGAAACCGGGCTGGCACCGGTCCGGGAGGCCTGCCAGGTCCGCCTCTGGGAAGGGGAACTGCCGCCGCCGAAGACCGTGCTCCTGCAGGAAGTCGCCGACTGCGACGGCCTGCTCTGCCTGCTTACCGACCCCATAGATGACGAGGTGATGGCCGCGGGCCCCCGCCTGCGGGTCATCAGCCAGATGGCCGTGGGAGTGGACAACATTGACCTGCGCGCGGCCACCGTCCGGGGCATCCCTGTCGGCCACACCCCCGGCGTGCTCACCGAAGCCACCGCCGACTTCACCTTCGCCCTGCTGATGGCCGCCGCCCGCCGCATTCCGGAGGGAGTGGACTACGTCCGGGCCGGGAAATGGAGGACCTGGGAGCCGATGGGGCTCCTGGGCGTGGACGTCTGGGGGGCGACGCTGGGCATCGTTGGCATGGGCCGGATTGGGACGGCGGTGGCCCGCCGCGCCCACGGCTTCGCCATGCACATCCTCTACTACGACCCCACCCGTCGGCCCGAACTGGAGGCGGAACTGGGGATAGAGTACGCCGAACTGGACGACCTCCTGGCCCGCTCGGACTTCGTCTCCCTCCACTGCCCGCTGACGCCGGAGACCCACCACCTCATCGGCGAGGCCGCGCTCAAGCGGATGAAACCGACGGCTATCCTCATCAACGCCGCCCGGGGGCCCGTAGTGGACCCCGCCGCGCTGGTGCGGGCCCTCTCCGAGGGCTGGATTCGCGCGGCCGCGCTGGACGTCACCGAGCCGGAGCCGATTCCGCCGGACCATCCCCTGCTCTCGCTGCCCAACTGCATCGTCTTGCCCCACATCGCCAGCGCCACCGTCTCCACGCGGGAGCGAATGGCGGCGATGGCCGCGGAGAACCTTCTGGCGGGCCTGCGGGGCGAACGCCTCCCCTACTGCGCCAACCCGGAGGTATACGCCCGCTCGTAAGGTCGCCCCATGCCCTGCGACCCTGCGACCTGCGACCTGCGACCTGCGACCCTGCGACCTGCGACCTGCGACCTGTGACCCTGCGACCTGCGACCTGCGACCTGCCATGACACGAATCCTGGTCATTGACGACGAAGAAGGCATCCGCGCCGGCTGCCGTCGGATACTGGAGCCGGCAGGGTATATTGTGGAGACCGCCGACTCCGGCCGGGAGGGACTGGAGAAGTTCCGCCAGCAACCCGCCGACCTGGTCCTGATAGACGTGGTGATGCCGGACATGCGGGGAGTGGACCTGCTGGGCCCCATCCACGAGATAGACCCGGACACCGTCTGCATCATCATCACCGGCTACGCTACGGTGGAACTGGCCGTCCAGGCCATCAAGGCCGGCGCGTACGATTTCCTCTCCAAGCCCTTCACCGCCGATGTCTTGCTGATGACGGTTCAGAAGGGCCTGGAGCATCGCCGCCTGACGTTGGAGGCGAAGCGACTGGCCGCGCTGGAGCGGGAGGCGGCCGAACTGGCCCGGGCCAAAGAAGAACTGGAGCGGCTGGACCGCTTCAAGACCACCTTTATGCTGACGGTGGCCCACGAACTCCGGGCCCCGCTCAACGCTATGCAGAGTTTCCTCCTGGCCATACTGAAAGGCTACATCCCGCCCGAAGAGCAGAAGGAGGTCCTTCAGCGGGCCGTGGACCGGTCCCAGGAACTGCTGGAACTGGTGGACGACCTGCTCCGGCTGGCCCGCGTGAAAAGCGAACAGGAAACGGTCCGGCGGGAACGGGTCTCGCTGGCGGACGTGCTGGAAAAAGTCTTCCCGCTGATGAAGGCCCAGGCCGACGCGAAAGGGCTGACCTGCACGATGGAAGTCCGCCACCGTCCGGAGGTGACGGCCGACCGCGACCAGATGATCCAAATCTGGACCAACCTTATCTCCAACGCCATCAAATACACCCCATCCGGTGGGAACGTGCGGGTTCTACTGGACGAGGTGGACGGATGGGCGGTGGGCGTGGTGGAGGATACCGGCATTGGCATCGCGCCGGAGAATCAGGCCCGCATCTTTGAGGAGTTCTACCGGACTCCCCAGGCGAAGGAAATGGAACCGCGCGGCACGGGCCTGGGCCTGCCGCTGGTGAAGCGGATTGTGGAAGGGCACGGGGGAGAAATCCGCGTGGAATCGGAGTTGGGCAAAGGCAGTCGGTTCACCTTTCGCTTACCAGCCCTGTCGTCCGTTTGACAAACTGGCCTGTTTGTAGTATAAAAGGACAGATAGACAACTGCTACACTAATACACCAACCTACCAGTATACCAAAATCTACCAGTACACCAACCTACCATCAGGGAGCGGGGATGCGGTTGCCGGAATCGGCGCGTTCGTCCATCAAATGGCTTCTTCCGGGCATCGGTGTCAAGCGCTGGCTGCTGATGCTGGCGCTGAGCATCCTCATGCTCGGCCTGGGGATCGGCCTGCTTTTCCGGCAATTCTACCTGTTCTCGGGCATCTATCGCTACCTGTCCCTGACCTTCCTGCCCTTTTGGGCCCGGGGGCCCCTCCTGATTCTGATGGGCCTGGGGCTGATCGCGGTTGGACTGATTGGGTTGAACCGGGCGCTTCTCTCCCCCTTCGTCCGGGACGGCCATCAGGTTGTAGAGGCACTCTACCGCCACCGGCAGAGCAGTCAGGGCCCGAAAGTCGTCGCCATCGGAGGGGGGCACGGGCTGGCGACCCTTCTGCGCGGGCTGAAGGCCTATACGTCCAATATCACGGCCATCGTCACCGTCGCCGACGACGGCGGGAGTTCCGGTCGCCTGCGCCGGGCCCTGGGTGTGCTCCCCCCTGGCGACTTCCGCAACTGCATTGCGGCGCTGGCCGACGACGAGGGACTGATCACCCAATTGTTCCAGTACCGCTTCCCATCGGCCGGCGCGGACTCGGGCCTGGACGGTCATAGTTTTGGCAACCTCTTCATCACCGCGATGGCTGAAGTGACAGGCTCTTTTGAGCGCGCGATTCTGGAATCCAGCCGCGTCCTGGCCATCCGGGGGGAGGTACTGCCCAGCACCCTTCACAACGTGACCCTGATGGGCGACCTGCGGGAGGAGGCGACCGGGACGGGGATCCGGCGAGTGGCTGGGGAGTCCACCATCACCCAGGCAGTGGGGACCATTGAGCGGGTCTATCTGGAGCCGGATGACGTTCCCGCCTACCCCCGGGCGGTGCGGGCCATTCTGGAGGCCGACCTGGTCGTTGCCGGGCCCGGTTCCCTGTATACCAGCGTCCTGCCCAACCTGCTGGTGCGGGAGATTGCCCAGGCGGTAGCGGCCAGCCGGGCCCTCCGGGTCTACGTCTGCAATGTGGCGACCCAGCGGGGCGAGACGGATGGCTACACCGTGGGCGACCACGTGGCCGCGCTGGAGCGGCACGTGGGCCCCGGGCTCTTCCCGGTGGTCCTGGCCAACAACAACTTTGCCCATGCCGACCGTCTGCCGCAGGGCGTTGAGCACCCCCGCCTGGAGGTTCCGGCGGGTGCTCCCTATGCCCTCCATACTGCGGACCTGGTGGACCCGGTTCATCCCTGGCGGCACGACAGCGCCAAACTGGCCCGCGCACTGATGCGGTTGCTGGAGGGCCGGAGATAAGGATTGGGTATGCAATACCGATTTGAATGGGACCCGATCAAGGCCAGGGAAAACCTCCAAAAGCACAGAGTTAGTTTTGAGAGAGCGGCCCAGGTATTTTTAGACCCGTGGATGATTTCTATCTACGATGAAGAGCACAGCGAGGCAGAAGAGCGCTGGATCACGTTGGGGATGGACAGTAGCGGCGTTCTTCTCGTAGTTGTCCATACGTTCCGAGAGATGGACGCCAACCATTGCAGAATCAGGATCATTTCGGCGCGAAAGGCAACCCGGAAAGAGGCAAAGCAATACCATCAGGGAGGAAAATGAAGCGGGAATATGATTTTTCCAAAGGCATACGAGGCAAATTCTACCGCCCGGATGTACAACTTCAACTGCCTGTTTATTTGGATGAGGACGTTGCCGATTTGGTGATCCAATACGCCGAACAGAGGCAACAGGACATCCAGACGGTGGTCAACGAAATTCTGAGGCGCAACAAAGAAGCGCTTCAAGTACCTGTAGCAGACCAGTCGCGATAAGAAGCAATGAATGAGGCCATCCCGGGTAAGGTTCTCCAGGCGCTTCGCCGCGGTTTGGGCGACCGTTTGATCGCCGTTGTCCTTTTCGGTTCCCGGGCGCGCGGCGACGCCGACCCCGCCAGCGACTGGGATCTGTTGGTAGTGGCCCGGGATTTGCCAGCGAAGGTCTTTCAGCGCCACCTGTACCTGAAGCGACTCCTGCCCGAGGAGTGGCGCGGTCAGGTGGCCATCCTGGCCAAAACTCCAGAAGAACTGGATTCTCACCTTTCCGCTCTTTTTCTGGACATTGCGCTGGATGGCCAGATTCTCTACGACACCCAAAATTATATAGCGGAACGTCTGGCCTACCTGCGCTCCCTGATTCGGGAACAGGGTCTGTACCGTATTCAGATGGGACGGGATATGGTCTGGCATTGGGAGCGACCGCCGGGGCTGGATTGGTCGCTGGAGTGGAGAGCAGGGCAGTGACAGGAATGAATGGCTGATGATACGAGAATGGTCCCCCGAAGAGATCGCCGCCGCGCGGGAGAATCTCCGGCGGCGGCAGGAGGCCGCCTACCGGGCCCGTGAAGAGCGGCGAGCGAGGGCCGCTCAGGCCCTGCGGGACGCGGCCCGGCGGGTCTTCCCGCGCTTCCCCGCCGTCCGGCGGGCCTACCTCTTCGGCTCCGTCACTCAGCCCGGCGGAATGGGGCCCCGGTCGGACGTGGACGTCGCCGTGGAGGGAAAACTGAGCGCGGAGGACTACTTCGCCCTCTGGCGTGCCCTGGAGGAGGAAAGCGGACAGCCCGTAGACCTGGTGGAACTGACCGAAGACCTCCCCTTCGCCCATCGGATACGGGAACAGGGAGAAATCCTTTATGAACGGGGACATCCAATACCCCCTAATCCCTAATCCATACTCCATAATCCCACACATAGGAGGTTACCAATGGTAAAAGTCGGCATCAATGGATTCGGCCGTGTCGGACGGCAGGTCTTTAAGGCCATGCGGGATATGTACGGGGACCTTCTGGAGGTGGTGGCCGTCAACGACATCACCTCCCCCGATGCCCTGGCCCACCTGCTCAAGTACGACTCCAACTACGGCCACTTCAACGGCACCGTAGAGGTGCAGGGCAGCAGCCTCTTCGTGGACGGGAAAGAGGTCAGGGTCTTTGCCGAAAAAGACCCCGCCAACCTCCCCTGGAAGGACCTGGGGGTCCAACTGGTGATAGAGTCCACGGGCGTCTTCACCGAGGCCGCAAAGGCATCCGCCCACCTGCAGGCCGGCGCGCGCAAAGTCATCATCACCGCGCCGGCGAAGAACGAGGACATCACCATCGTCCTCGGCGTCAACGAAGATAAGTACGACCCGGAGAAACACCACATCGTCTCCAACGCCTCCTGCACCACCAACTCGGTGGCGCCGGTAGCGAAAATCCTCCACGACAACTTCGGCATTGAGTACGGCTTCCTGACCACCGTCCACGCCTACACCAACGACCAGCGGATTCTGGACCTGCCGCACAAGGACCTGCGGCGGGCGCGCGCGGCGGCCCTCTCCATCATCCCCACCACCACCGGCGCCGCCAAGGCCGTCGCGCTGGTCATCCCCGAACTGAAGGGGAAGTTTGACGGCATCGCGCTGCGGGTGCCTACCCCCACCGTCTCTATCTCCGACTTCGTCATCACCCTGCAGAAGCCGGTGACCCGCGACGAGGTCAATGCCGCCTTCAAGGCCGCCGCCGAGGGCCGCCTGAAGGGCATCCTGGGCTACACCGAGGAGCCGCTGGTCTCGGTGGACTTCAAGGGTGATTCCCACTCCGGCATCGTGGACGGCTCCCTCACCATGGTCATCGGCGAGCGGACGGTCAAGGTCCTGGTCTGGTACGACAACGAGTGGGGCTACTCCGTCCGCGTGGCCGACCTGGCCGCGCTGATGGCCCGGAAACTCTAAACCCTGGCATCCGGTCCCCCTGGGGGCCGGATGCCATCCCAACCATGACCACTTTCCCGCTCTCTGTACGGGTCAATGGAACCGAACTGCAGGCCACCAGCGAGGTCCACTATCAAAAACTCCTGGCCCTGCAGGCGTTTCTGCACGGCCTGTTGACCAGTCCGGTCCGGGACCGCATCGCAGAAGTTGTCCTCTTCGGCAGCGTAGCGCGGGGGGACCCTGAACCGGATAGCGACGTGGACCTCCTCATCGTGGGAACGCGCCACCTGGAAACGCTGCGAGAGGTCGGACGGGAAGTGGCGGAAGGCCTACCGGCTCCTCATTCCGTGGAATTGGTTGTCATTCCGCTGACCCATCGCCTGTTCCCGAACTCCTATTTCCTCCACACCGTCCTCCGGCAGGGGAAGGAGGTCTATCGGATGGACGCAGACGAACTGATCCGTCAGGCGCGGGAGAATTTCTACTGGCTGGCTCACGAGTACCTGGAGGGAGCCCGGGATAGCGCGGCCCACGGCCATTATCGGCTGGCCGTAGATGGAGCATACAACGCGGCCGAACTCTGTGCCAAGGCCTTCCTCCTGGGGGAAGTGGAGGAGATGCCCTCCCGCCACGGAGCCATCATCCGCCTTTTCAGCGACCGCTTCCTGAAGACCGGACGCCTGCCAGCCTCCCTGGGCAGGCAACTGAATGCGGCGCTGGAAAACCGGAACCGGGCCCGATATGTCTACGAGACGCAGGTGACCGAAGTCCTGGCGCAGGAGACTCTGGCCCTGGCGGAGAGTTTGCTGGCCCATCTGCGCGAAGCCCTCTACCAGGACCCCGTCCGCCAGCCATAGCAACCTGCAACCTGCATCTTGCATCTTGCATCCTGTATCTTGCATCTTGCATCCTGTATCTTGCGTCTGGAGGCTGTTATGAACAAAAAGACTGTCCGGGATGTGGACGTCTCCGGCAAGCGGGTGCTGATGCGGGTGGACTTCAACGTCCCGGTCAAAGAGGGCCGGGTCACCGACGACACCCGCATCCGCGCCTCGCTGCCGACGATTCAGTACCTGCTGGGGCACGGCGCCGCCGTCATCCTGATGTCCCATCTGGGCCGGCCCAAGGGGAAACCGACCCCCGAATACTCCCTGGCCCCGGTGGCGGCGCGCCTTTCCGAACTCCTGGGCCGCCCGGTCCGTCAACTGAGCGATTGCGTCGGCCCGGAGGTGGAGGCCGCCTGTGCGGGCCTTCGGCCCGGCGATGTCGTCCTGCTGGAGAACCTCCGGTTCCACCCCGAGGAGGAGGCCAACGACCCCGCGTTTGCCCGCCAACTGGCCGCCCTGGGTGACCTCTATGTCAACGACGCCTTCGGGACGGCCCACCGGGCCCACGCGTCCACCGAGGGGGTGGCGCGCGTCGTCCGGGAGCGGGGCGGCGATGCGGTGGCGGGCCTGCTGATGGAGAAGGAACTGGAGTTTCTGGGGCGCGCGGTGGAGGAGCCCGAGCGGCCCTTCGTCGCCATCCTGGGCGGGGCCAAAATCTCCGACAAAATCGGGGTCATAGAGCGGCTGTTGGAGAAATGCGACCGTCTGCTCATCGGCGGCGGGATGGCCAACACCTTCTTCAAGGCCATGGGCTTTGAGATGGGGGACTCGCTGGTGGAGGCGGAGGCGGTGGAGACAGCCCGGTCGCTGCTGGAGCGGGGCAGGAGCCGCCTGGTCCTTCCGGTGGATGTGGTCATCGCCGATGCCTTTGACAACGAGGCGCAGACCCGCGTCGTGGCCCCGAACGAGGTCCCGCCGGGCTGGCGGGTGCTGGACGTGGGGCCCAAGACCATCTCCACCTTTGAGTCCGCGCTGGGCGGCGCGCGTACCGTCCTCTGGAACGGCCCGCTGGGCGTCTTTGAGATGCCCCGCTTTGCCCAGGGGACTTTCGCCCTGGCAAAGGCACTGGCGGACCTGGGGGCCATCACCATTGTCGGCGGCGGAGATTCGGTGGCAGCGGTCCAGCAAAGCGGATTGGCCGACCGCTTCAGCCACATCTCCACCGGCGGTGGGGCCAGTCTGGAGTTTCTGGAAGGGCGGACGCTCCCCGGCGTGGCTGTGCTGAGCGACCGGTAGACCCCGGGGCTGGGGGCGTGGCGGCGGAGCCGCCGCCACGCCCCCTCATCCCTCATCCTTTGCCTTCTCGCCGAATCTGCGGTATAATTCAAGAGGAACTGGCCCCTGTAGCTCAGAAGGATAGAGCAGGAACCTCCTAAGTTCTTGGCCGCGCGTTCGAGTCGCGCCAGGGGCACCTTTGGACTCTCTCGGGAACGGCCAGGGGCACCACCCGGCCGTTTTCCTTTCAGGATGCCGGAAGCGGGAATGCGCGTCTTTATCACAGGAAATCAGGGACAACTGGGCCGGGCACTGAAACGGGTGCTGGAGGGGGAGACGGTTGCCGGATGCGACCTCCCGGAGGTGGATATCACCGACCGGCTCGCCATCCGGGCCGCCATCGCGGCCTGCCAGCCGGATGTGGTCATCCACGCCGCCGCCTGGACCGACGTGGACGGATGCGCGCGGGACCCGGAGCGGGCCTACCGGGTCAACGCGCTGGGCACTCAGAACGTTGCCCTGGCCTGCGCGGAGGTCGGCGCCGCCCTGGTCTACATCAGCACCAACGAGGTCTTTGACGGCACGGCGACGGAACCATACCGGGAATGGGACCCCGTCCATCCCATCAATCCGTATGGGCGGTCTAAGGCCGCCGGGGAGTGGTTGGTCTCCCACCTGCTGACCCGCTTCTACATCGTGCGGACGGCCTGGCTCTACGCTCCCGGGGGGCGGAACTTCCCCCACCGCATCATCCAGTTGGCCGACGAGCGGGGTGCCCTGCGCGTCGTCGCCGACGAGGTGAGCAATCCCACCTATGCGCCCGACCTGGCCGCCGCGCTGGCGGCGCTCATCCGCACCGGCGCCTGCGGCATCTACCATCTAACCAACAGCGGGTACTGCTCCCGCTACGAGTTCGCGCGCGCCATCCTTCGCCAGACCGGGCGGGAGCACATCCCTGTGGAGCCCATCACCCTGGACCAGTTCCAGCGGGATTCCACTCCGCCGCGCTTTGCCCCGCTGGCCAACACCGCCGCCGCCGCGCTGGGCATCGTCCTTCGGCCCTGGGAGGAGGCGTTGGCCGAATTTCTCTGCAGTTCGTAACCGTAGCGCAGGCTGTCAGCCTGCAACTGCACCGTAGCGCAGGCTGCCAGCCTGTAACCGGCCGGATGGCCAGCGCTACGCGGAGATATTCACGACCACGTAGACAGGTAGTTCCATGCCGGCAAAGGGAGCGTACTGGCTGATCGCGCTGGCTATCGGGTACCTCCTGGGCTCCATCCCGGTAGGGTTTCTGGTGGTCCGGCTCTCCCGGGGGCTGGACGTGCGACGGGTAGGG
>JAGHZG010000032.1 GCA_017743275.1 Chloroflexota bacterium
CACACAGTGGGGCTTCTTCCCACCGGCGCTATAAAGCGCCGAATGAGAACGGAGAAAATAACAGAAGATAAGAACGGGGACGGGGCCGCGAGGGCCCTGTCCCAAATTCAAGCCGATGCTCCGGACCTTTCGCTGGGAACATGCACGAAACGCGCTCCTGCCCGAAGCGCTGTCACACGGTCACTTTCCTCGTCCCCATAGAAGATGACATCCTGTCCTCTGGCCAGCCACAACAGACCATCCGGGGACGGTTTCCTGAATCGCGGCGAGAACGACAGGAAAATCATTCCTTCGGGGACCGGCACCGGGATAACAGGGCAAAGTCTTCCCAGGAGCGCGAGAATTTTTCCCAGCCAATGCTTTTCCTGTTTGGGGTGATAGCATACTGCCAGCACCCTGCGGGCACCGGAGTACTTCATCCCGGCACGGATTCTCTTCAGCGTTTGCCGCAGTCCGGGGTATTTCCGAGCCCAGCGGTAGCACAGCCTCAGCACCACGCCGCCCTGATTGGTCAGGATAGCGTGGGCCTTCAGGCGTAACTTTGGTCTGAATTCGTAATCGCCAGGAGACCAGCAGTGTCCCAAGACCCCATCCAGGTCGGTGATGATGTACGGCACTGCAACCTCCTTACCGCCCGTTTGACACCGGCGACGTGTTCCGGCTGTGAGAGGAATCCGCGAACGGTCGCTGAATTTCCTCCTCGCTTGCCGGAATAAACTGGCATTCCTCTACTTCCCAGTCGTGCGGCAGGCCGCATTGCCAGCAGGAACAATCGTAAGAATCATCCTCGCTGGCATAGGAAACCTTGCCTTTGCGTTCCAGTTCCTCGGCGCACCGGTCACAGAGCCAGACGAGACGGTCTCCGTCAGGGTTATACCCCAGGAGCTCGTTGTAAACCTCAGTTCCTTCCGTCTCATCATAGTACCAGGCGCAGTGTTCCGAGGTGATTTCTCTGACAACCATTGTGTTTCCTCCTGTTGTTGGACTACCACCCGCTTTAACACCGGCGACGTGTTTCCCCCGTCTGCCCGGGGGCACGGCGTTCGCGATACGGCTTCACCTCCTTTCTGTTGGGATTTGAGATTGACGGACGTCACACTGCCCCCAGCGTCACAACAACCGTCACACAGTGGGGCTTCTTCCCACCGGCGCTATAAAGCGCCGAATGAGAACAGAAAGAATCCTGAATGATAAGGGAAATGATTGCGTGGACAGGGCCTATGGCCCTGTCCAGGTTCAGGAGATGGAGTGTGCAATGAGAATTCGGGTGACATCCGCTTTATTCATCGGATGCCACCGAGGATTGCTGGTATGCCAGCCCTCGTCGAATTCCCAGTCAAACTCCACCATGTCCCAGGTCTCCTCAATGTAGATGCCTTCCCCGCTCCTGGGGTAGTGTTCTATCGAGGCTGACCTGCCCAGGGCAACGCATGGGTGATCCGGACATCTCTCCCTCCGCTACTGCTCTTCACTGCCCCGGCGGGGCATTACCAGGTATTTCCAGGAATCCACCGCCAGGACAATCGGGGTGTCCGAGAAGTGCAGGCGGAGAGACACCAGAGGGTCTTCTACCTCCTTGAGCGCTTGCGCCACCCAGTCGCCGGAGACGAAAATCGTCGTCCGGTCCTGCTGGCAAGCAGCGGAGATGTTCATCCTGGTCACACCGCTGTTGTTCGGGGCGGCAATCTCCATCACGGCGTCTTCATTCAGAGAGTCGCCCCGCGTGATGGTAATCCGCACGGTGCCTTCCTCTCCGGCAACCACGCGGACCGTCCGCAAGGCTCTCAGGAAGTCCGCTGTGGGGATTGTCGCCTTCACCAGGGCCAGGTCCTCCTTGGGAATCAGCGGCTCGTAGTCCGGGTATCTGCCTTCCAGGGCGGAAATCTCGGTTTGCGCGCGGATTTCCTCTCCCTCAAAGCAGAACACCACCCACTTTTCCGCCATTCCCACAGAGACCCGGGCATCCAGGATGTCGGCAATGTTCTGAATCCGGTCCAGGTGGGGGACGACAACCGCTATCGGCTCAGAAGGCCCACCGTCCAGAGGGGTTCTGATCTCCGACAGACGGTAGCCGTCACACGCGGCCAGAATCATTGCACTATCGGTCACCCTGACGAATACTCCCGTCAAGATTGGCCGGTCCTCCTGGCGGGCTACCGCCAGGGTGACCCGGCCAATGACCTCCGGGTGACCTATCGGGAAGGTTTTTTCCACCCGCAGGGGAGGCCGGGTGGGAATCTCCGATTGCTTCCGGAACCATGCCTGACTCTTTCCGGAAACAGCCTTCAACGACTGATCCTCATCGGCGAGGAGAATCTCCCCGCGCATCAGAGAAACCCAGTCGGAAAGGGCTTTGGAAGAGACAATGGCCATTCCCGGCTCCGCGTCCCTGACGGGACACCACGCATGGGCAGCCATGTGCAGGCCGGTGAGGGAGACACGGAGATACCCGTCCTCCTCCACCGAGACCAGGGTCCAGTTGCCCAGGAAAGAGTGCGCGGCCGTCTGGTTGACAGCGCGCAGGCAACGCATCAGGTGGTCGCGATTGACGATTGCTTGCATTTCGGTTTCCTCCCGTTGCAAGATTAAATTGTGTTTGGTCATTGGTTGTATTATCTCAGGGGCTAATCCGAGAACCCCTGGCGGCGGTCCCGCATGCTGACCCACCGCCCTTGACCGATGACCAGGTGGTCTATCACGTCAATCCCCAGCAAACGGCCCGCATCCACCAGTTGCCGGGTAGTAGCGATGTCGTCGGGGGAAGGAGTGGGATCACCCGAGGGATGGTTGTGGGCAACGATAATGTGAGCACAGTTGCGCCGAATGGCCTCCCGGAAAATTTCCCCGGGCCTTATCGTTGCCGTCAGCAGAGTTCCCTTGTAAAGGATGTAGGGCTCCCCCATAATTTGATAGCGAGCATTCAGGAACAGAACGCAGAAATGCTCCTGTTCCAGATGCCCGATTCGCGGCATCAAGATGGAAGCAACGTCAGCAGAGGTATAAAGGGTTGGTTGCTCCTCCGGCACTGCCGCCGTAATCCGCCGTCCCAGTTCCAGAGCGGCCAACAACTGGGCCGCTTTGGTTTTTCCGATTCCCCGCTCGGCCATCAGCCGGTTGAAGTTGGTCCGGGCCAGTCCTGCCAGCCCCTCGCTGTGGGCCAGCAGGCGATGGGCCACATCCAGGGCACTTTCCCCGGCGACCCCGGACCGGAGAATGATAGCCAGCAATTCGGCGCTGGACAAGGCCTCCGGTCCCAGCCGGACCAGCCGCTCCTCCGGCTGTTCTATCAGGGGCATATCCCGAATGCACACGGAACCGGACCGGCGCTGGGACGAGCGGTCCCGGCTTTCCAACGGGAACAGTGTGGGCTGATGCTTTTTCATCTCTGTCCCTCCTCGCGACCGGCAGAGAAACAGAGATTCCCCCCGGCGGGGGGCTCTGTCCCCCCGCCGGGGGATCGGTCAGCTGTTGTACGATGACCTGATGCGGGCAGTAACCACGGCGATTATGGTGTTGCCTCCTCCGGGTTGGGTTCCACCCGGCGGAAGAACATGGCCCCCAGCGGGGGCTTCTGTTCCCCCGCCGGGGGATTGATGATCAGGCCAGGAGCACAGCCACGAAGACGACAAGCGCCAGCAGACCGGCTCCCAGCAACGCCAGCATCGCCACCACGACCCTGTGGTACTGCCACAGGACCGGCAGCGGCTGATTCTTCGCATCGTCCGGGAAGAACACCCTGTCAAAAACCCGTTCCACGGCCTGGACCAGGCGGGAATTGGTCAGACGCTCCACCTGCTTTTTCAGAAATCTCTTCCCGCGCGCCCAGGGGGTCAGGGAGTAAATGGGTATCGCGCAGACCTCGCAGTACCGCACAGGAAGAGCCACGTGGTCATCCACGAGTTCCATCCCGCACACGGGGCACCAGTAGGGCTGGGGATACGGAGACCCCTTTCACCCACAGAACTTGCAGCGAAGGGTGATTCCTCCCCCGCCCTTGGCGTGGACCCATCCCCGTTCACGGTCAAACCGGAGTTCCTCACCACAGTACTGGCACTGGAACATGGTCCACCTCCGAGAAAACCGGAACGGACACGGGCTGGATGCCCGCCAGGTTACAGAGTTCGTTCACGGCCCGGTCAGGCTCTATGGCCCCTACCCGGACCAGATGAACGATTCTGGCGATCCTGTGCGCGAGGGTTTCCTCGTGAATGCCCAGCGAGGCCAGATACTCCACCGCATCCCGAATGGCCTGGGCCTTCTCTTCCACAGAGCACCGCTCCGGGAAGTGGAGCGGCGTAATCGCCGCTCCCAGCCGGGCCACCCGGGCAGGGTGGCGATTCCGGCGGCACTCCACCGGCAGGTCCAGGTAGCCGATGTAAGAGGCGTACTTGTCCAGCACCGTCGGCCCCCCCATCGCTGTGGAGAAGTCAATGATCCCAGCCGCCGGAGCACCGCAGACCCAGCAGTAGTACGTCGGCCCAAACTGGACGGGACGGTTTGCGGACATGTTGACCCTCCGGGGAAATCACAGAGAGGCAGGCTTGCCTGCCTCTCTGTGATTGGTTCAGCCGGTAGAGGAGAGAAGAACGGTTGAGTAAGAGATTGAGGGGAGGGTGAGAAGAGGGTTAGAAGGGGATTTCCTCAACCGGTTCCTCGTCGTAGTACTCCTCCTCTTCCGCAACGGCCTGGATTTCGCCCTCGCCGTTCGGACCGGGCTTCTTGGCCAACTTGGCCCACCGCTCCACCGTATCCCAAGGAATGGAGTCCAGGAGTTCATTGCCGACAAAGTCCCGGTTGGGATCGAAGTCACCATTCCACTGGGGCGGGGAAATGGGCGACTTCTGCTTCTTTCCGACCATCGTGGTCTTCCCGGCCACAATGGTCATCCAAAAAGCATACGTGGGAGCCTTGCCATTGGTTGCCTTCCGAACAGCCCGGGCAAAGTCCAGACGGGCCTGGTTGAAGAAGTTCCCGGAAAGCCCTGCGAAGGTCAGCATAACCAGCCCGTAGAAGCCGTCGTCGGTTTTCAGGTACCCCAGGACCTGGAGCTTCCCTTTCGCCCCCGGCTGGTACCCGGGTAACCGCACGTTGGTCTCGCGGTCCACCCAGAAGAACCGGGACCGCAAGGCGCAGAACTGGATCTGGTCAGTGTACATCACTTCGGTCATCCCCCCGTTGGGGTGATGCAATTCGGCGTAGATTCCCGGCAGGGGGACTTCCTGGTCCAGCGGAGCGGCGAAACCGCCGACCGGCTGGTTCGGGACCAGATACTCACCGCGGTTGACCCATTGGATATACGGGTACGATTCGGGGAGTTCGTCCCCGAACTGATAATCCCGCATCCAGGCCGGAGGCTGGTCCGGGACGGGCTGGCCGGGGCGCTGGGCCACCTGGGACGACACGGGCTGGCCGGGGCGCTGGGCCGCGCGGACAGCCTGGGCACTCTGGCCCTGTCCGGTAGTCGGACGATACGAAGTGTTGCCGTTCATGGTTGCTCCTTTCCGAATGGGATTGTCTTGATCGGGATTGCTGAAGAGACTGCGGGGAACGATGCGAATCGTCCCCTGTTCATCTGTCACGGTTGTGATCCGCCTGCCGTTTTGAAGCCACAGGGCGACGATATGCTTGCACGGCCCCTGAGAAGCCCCGCGGTGTTGAAAGTCCGGACACGAACAGGTCCAGGTCCAATCGGGGTGAAACTCCACATCGTACATACTGCCCCCGACCTGCCCGACCTGGAACAGGCCGGGCCGGACTTCTTCAATCCGCCAGTCTCCATTGGAAGCCTTGCTTGCAACCGTCGGGCGGACACCGGTCAGAACGGCGGACAGCACGGCGCTCATCGCTACCTCCCCCCGTACCGGTCCAGCCGCTCCTGGATGTCCGCGACCTCGCGGCCGCGCGTGAGATACCAGGCAATCATAACCAGACAGAAGACGAGCGGTATGCTCACGAAGAAGTAGTACATCGCGGCCTCCCGATTTGTCAGATTTTTCGCCCGATTTTGACACCGGCGACGTGTTCCGCCCGTTTGACACCGGCGACGTGTTTCCCCCGTCTGCCCGGGAGCACAGCATTGACGATACGGCTTCACCTCCTTTCTGTTGGGATTTGAGATTGACGGACGTCACACTGCCCCCAGCGTCACAACAACCGTCACACAGTGGGGCTTCTTCCCACCGGCGCTATAAAGCGCCGAATGAGAACAGGGGGATAAATGGATGAATAATAACCGGACAGGCCCCGAAGGGCCTGCCTGTGGTCTATGGTGGACGGTCTGGGGTTACATCATCTTGCCTGCCACGAACTTCTGGACATCACGTCGGGTGACAGAGCCTTCTATGACGTACCCCTTCTTATTCATCTTGTTGATGTACGGGTTGACAAGTGCTTTCATTGTTCTCAACACGCGTTTGCGGTGCTTGGGATCCTTGATTCGCTGAAGTTGCTCATACAGTAAATCTGGAAATGGCATTGCTGCACAGACCGGCGGCCAGACTTGCCCGGCGATAAGTTTCGCCGGTTCTCCCCAGCAATTCAAGTAGAAGACGACGGAAGGGTTCCGGATCATACTGCTGTTGAGCCATTGTGACCTCCTGATAGACCCTGAGGGCCGAGTGTCGCACAAAACGAATGTGTCAAATTGACACATTCGTTTTGTGCGACACTCACCTTGAAAACCAGAGGGGCAGGCGATGAATCCTGTTGGACATCACCGGCTGCCCCCGAATTTCCGTTCCAGGAGCAACCATCTCATTCATTCGCAGCGAGTGCTGCTATATGACCGTTCCTGCTCTCCGGACTTTTCGGCTTTATTGCCTACTCTCCGGGCACCCCGTTGGGCGGCGTCCTTTCGGAGTCAGCCAACGCGAGCCGTCCCGTGACCCTCGGCAACTACACCGCCGGAGTCCAGCATCGCTAAAGTTGGCCTCCGACCTTCAAGCAGGCGGCGCTTTTGTTAAGTTGCGCTGGCTGCTATTCCGACCGGAGTGCTCTTGCGATGGTCAGAACGGCGGCCAGCACCTGCACGAGGTGCCAGAGCAGCGCAGACCTGATGACATGAACCAGGATGATTACCTGCACTGCCAGCACAATTGCCGTTTCCACCATAGACCGCATACGCCACCTCCTTTCGCCCCCTCCAGGGGAGAGGGCTATATTGCCTGGCAATAACGGAGCAACCGTTCCAGGACCAGCGGATCGTCCTCAACGCGGTCATCTGCGTTATCCCGGACTTTCCGCCGAAACCGGACAGCGAGCGCCAGGGCAAAGCCCAGCGCAAATCCCAGAAGACCTGCCAGTAGCATGGGACACCTCCCGAAGAGTTTTTTGCCGCACGGCGGCAGAACCGGAGATCGGGAATGCCGATCCCCGGTTCTGCCGCGGTGCGGACTCTCCGGGAAGGCCCTCTCCCCTGGAGGGCAGCCGGGGCTGGTGTTCTCTTGCGAGAACAGAAGACGTCCACAAACCCCGTGCCCCAATGATAAGCCCTGGACGGGATTGGTTCGGTGTGGACCCAGAAGCAGGAAATTTCTGCGCCCGGGTCCACACCGAACCCTTATCACGGGGCAGCGTCTCTAACCCGCAGAGCGGGGCGTCACACTGTGGGCCGGCGTCTCTCCAGTCCCGGCCTTGCAGTACGGCAGTCGCTGCCGGGCCGGAGTGGCCCCCAGGAAGCGCGCCGATCCTGCCGTGTTAAGGTGCCGATGCGGTTCTTGCAGTCAGCGCTGTGGACTGATGCGCATCTTGACCTGCGCGATTCCCGTCCGCGTCACCACCATATTGGACACAATGGGCGGAAAGAGTGGAGAGATGTCCGCAGCGCACTGCACCCGAACGGTTTGACTGGCGTTGTCTGCCTGGATGGAGACAACGTGGACCTGGATCTTCTGAGAAGCCAGGTAATCGGTATTCAGATTGGCATAATAGGATGCGCGGCCGTACACCACGCCGCTGAAGCGGATCACGCCGGAATGCTCAAAGTACCGGATGTCCACGTCCCGAACGGCGGCCAGCGCAGCCAAATCCGCCGCTTCCTGGACCTCCGCCGCAGCGATAGCATAGCGGCCCACCCCAATGGCGAGGTTCAGGATAGGCAGGAAGACAAAGGTGAAGAACATCGCCCACCAGGTGAAGGAGTAGCCGCGCCGCTCACGCATCAGGCGGAACATTTCACCATCCCTCCTGTCTGGCCGTGGCCTCTCCGAAAACCTCGTAAGGCCCTGAGGGAATCAGCCCGCCGACCAGGTTGGGAATCCGGTACGTGACCCGCACGCGAAGTTCTGTGCCGACGATCCCGCCAGGCGCGAGGATTTCCACCTGGGGGTCGCCGATGGGCAGAGCGGACTTGGCGAAGGAATACGCCGCGGCCGCCGCTGCTCCTGCCGGATTGGTCTGGGCGACCGACCCCACCCGCGCGCCGTGGCGCGCTGCTTCCTTGGCCATCTGCGAGCCGTACACGACGATGCCGAACTGCACGAAGGCCAGAAAGACTATCAGCACAATGGGCAGGGTAATGGCCGCCTCGGTCATCTCGCTGGCCCGTCGGTGTCTGAGCAGTTTCATCCCGGAGCACCTCCTTTCTTTCGCTTCTATCGGCCTGGGTCTGATTACCGCAGGCTACTCGCGACCCTGTTCACCACCTCGGAGACGTTGATGCCGAGGAGCTCAAACGCCGCGATGCCAATGAGGACGACCAGGAACAGGACCATGCCGACCTCGCTGTACTCGGACGCCCGGCGATCCTTGAGCAGACACATGGGACTCACCTCCTTTCTTCTCGGATTTACAGGATGTGGACAAACAGATACGTCACCCAAGCCAGCGCCAGCACTGGCATTGCCGGCGCTTTCCCGGTGACGTCATCCGCCACAGGACGATGAATGGTGCCCAGGGTTGCCCAGAGCACCCTGGGCAGGTTTTTCCCGTGGTGGCGAATCGCATAGAGAAAACTGACCATCACTCCGGAGAGAAGCAGCATCCAGGCCAGACGGGAATCAGGAAACAGGACCATCAACGTCATAATTGCCTTCACGTCTGCGCCTCCCAGAACGTTCAGGAACCAGAGAATCAGCACGACCATCCAGGACATCATTGTGGCTTCCAGTCCCTGGTCAACGACATAACGCCAGATGCCCGCTATGCCTGCCATCCCCAGAGGCCAGGAAGACGGCCATTCAGCAATTATCATCACGAGCGCAAAGAGAAACGCAACAGCCCACTTACCGCGAACAGTCTGCCAGGCCACGGCCAACAATAACGGCGGGACGGTCAGCCAGTTGCTGACTTCGCCTTTCCGGATGTCAGCAATGGAGAGCCAGACCAGCCAGACGGATACGGTGACGTACAGGATGATGCTCGTGATGCTCACGGATACCTCCGGATATGCATTTACATCTCCTGTTTCCGGGTCGGGAGAAATCTTGTACGACACTTTTCAGGGCTGTTAGACCCCCGTTTTTTGCACATTGTACGACACCCAGAGGGTGGTTCTGGAAATACAACGCACATTGTACGTCTACATTACCGGACAATCTTACCCTACCTCACCACACGCACCGGATACCATGCAACTTCCCAGGATACCTCATTGGATGCCACCCCCGCCGCATCCACCCAGGCCCGCCAGGTTCCCTTCTCGGTCGTCCCAAACAGCCAGTCCCC
>JAGHZG010000033.1 GCA_017743275.1 Chloroflexota bacterium
GTCCACGACCTCTCCTTCCTGCGCTACCCGGACCACTTTGTCCCCAAACTGGTGCGGTATCTGGAGCGGGTGGTGCCGGCGTCGGTGGCCCGGGCCGACCGGGTGCTGGCGGATTCGGAGGCCACCCGCGCCGACCTGATTCGCCTGTTGGGGACGCCGCCGGAGAAGGTGGAGGTGCTCTACAGCGGGGTGGACCCCCGCTTCCGCCCGGAACCGGAACCGGGGGAGCAGGAGCAACTGCGGGCCCGCTACGGCCTGGACCGGCCCTATGTCCTCTCCGTGGGGACATTTCAGCCGCGCAAGAACTTCGTCCGGTTGATCCGCGCCTTTGCCCGCCTGCCGGATACCGGACGGGTGCTGGTCATCGCCGGGGGCCGGGGCTGGCTCTACGAGTCGGTCCTGGAGGAGGCGGCCCGCCACCCCGACCGGGTGCGCGTCCTGGGCTTTGTGGAGGATGCGGACCTGCCGGCCCTCTACCGGGGGGCGGACCTCTTCGTCTTCCCGTCGTTCTACGAGGGGTTCGGCCTGCCGGTTCTGGAGGCGATGGCCTGCGGGGTGCCGGTGGTCTGCTCGGGGGTTTCCAGTCTGCCGGAGGTGGCGGGGGACGCGGCGTTGTTGGTGGACCCGGAGGATGAGGACGGACTGAGAGGGGCGATGGAGCGCGCGCTGGAGGATGAGGGTCTCCGCCAGGAGATGACGGCGCGGGGGCGGGCGCGCGCCGCCGAATTCACCTGGGAGCGGGCCGCGCGGCAGTTGTTGGGGGTATTTGGGGTCATAAACACGTAGGGGCAACCCTTGCGGTTGCCCCATACGCATCAAGTGTTGAAGTCGTGGGCGATGCCGCTGGCCAGTTGCCCCACCGCCGCCAGCCGCTCCTGCTGCTCCAGTTGTGCCTGCAGGTACCGCTCCTGGGTGACCTCGCGGATGACCAGCACCCACCCGCCGTTGGACCCAATGCCGGATACCGGCCGGGCGGCGACCTGGAAGACCCGCGGTGGGCGGCCGGAGACGACAATCTCATGCCAGGCCGTTCCCGCCGGGAGAATCCGCAGGGATGAGAGCGGGCGGTCCGCCAGATGGGTGAGCGTATCGCCCACCCGGGCGTTGTTCAGAACCGACAGCATCTCCTCCCCCGCCGGGTTGGTCAGCAGGATGCGGTGGCCGCCGTCCAGCAGGAGGACGCCCTCGGGCAGCCGTTCCACCAGCGCGGCCAGGCGCGCCTCCTGCGCTGCCAGCGCGGCCCGCAGGTCAGCCTGGTAGAGAGCGACGGCCAGTTGTGCGGCGACCTCCTGTAGGGCCTCCACGTGTTCGGCGGTCAGCGCGCCCGGGGTGGCGGAGGCGACGGCCAGCCAGCCCCGCAGTTTCCCGCCTGCCAGCAGGGGCACCGCCACGTAGGAGCGCACGCCTGCGGCCAGGAGGGCCGCCTCTTCTGCCGGCGAAGGGGCAGGGAGCGCCTGAATATCCGGCACGAAGAGCACCTCGCCCCGCTGACTGGCCTCAATCTCCTTCTCCACCCCCACCAGCGGGAAGCGGAACCCGGCACCGATGGGAATTCCGCTGCCGGCGATGCCCGCCAGGACGATGCCCTCGCGGGCGGCCCGGTTAAATGTCACCACTCCGGCCCCGTCGCAGGGGACCAGGCGGCGGACGTGCTCCAGGGCCACGTGGGCGACCTCTTCGGGGGATTGGGCCGTCAGGATGGCCGCATCCAGCGCCCGAAGTGCCTGCAGCCGCTCCGCGTACCGCCGCAGAGTCTCCTCCGCCCGCTTCCGTTCCGAGATGTCGGTGAAGACGGCCAGGGTGCCCACAAAGCGGCCCGTCTGGTCAAAGCGGGGCACGCCGCTGACCAGCACCGGCACCCGCTGCCCGTCCCGGCGCAGGAGTTCCAGTTCGTAGCGGTCGCTCCGCCCCTTCCGCCGCCGCCGGTCCGCCGCCCGGATGACCGCGCGCTGGTCGGGCGGGACCAGGTCCTCCTGCGAACGGCCAGTCCAGTCCTGAGGCTGGCCGCCCACCATGGCCGCCGCCGCCGGGTTCATGAAGGTCAGGCGACCGGCGGCGTCGGCCATAATGATGCCTTCGGACACAGAGTTGACCACGTCGGCGTTGAAGGCGGCCAGCGCACGGGTCTCCTGGAAGAGGCGGGCGTTCTGGATGGCCAGGCCGATCTGATGGGCCACCGTCTGCAGGAGCGCCACGTCCTCCGGCGTGTAGGCCGCGCGGCGGTAACTCTGCACCTCCAGGAGCCCCACCACCCGTCCCTCCACGACCATGGGGACGTAGAGGGCGGAGAGGGCATACGGCCCCTCGCCGACGACGATGGCCCGCCCCTCCTGGTAGGCCGGGCTGAGGTCGGGGATGATTTCCGGCCGGGCGGTGGCGATGGCCCGGCTTCGTCCGGTGGGCGCATCCGGCACGTGGGCCAGCGGCGGGAACTGGCTCACGTCCAACTCCGTATCCCCTTCGGCCATAAACGCGGCGGTGATGAGTTGCCGCTCCGCGTCAAACAGGGAGATGCCGAAGACGGGGGCATCCACCAGTTGCCGGACCCCGTCCCGCGCGATGCGGTAGATGGTGGGGAGGTCCAGGGTGCCCGCCAGTGCCCGCCCGATTTCGTTGACAATGGCCAGTTGGCGGGCCCGGTGCTCCGCCGCCTGACGGGCCCGGGCGGTGGCGATGGCGGCGGCCGCCTGCTGACCGAAGAGGGTTAGCAGGCGCAGGTCGTCCTCGGAGAACGGCAGTTGCTCCGGCGAGCGGACGACGGTCAGCACGCCGATGGGCGCTTCCTGCCAGGCCAGGGGGATGGCCGCCACGGCCCCTACTGATTGGCCGTCAAAGAGCGGACTGCGTCCCTCCCACGTCCGGTAATCGTCCACTTTCATCGGGCGCTGCTCCTGGAACGCCCGTCCGGAGAGCCCTTCCCCCGGCCGCAGGCGGATGCCTACATTCTGGCGGGCGATACCCTCTCCCACCACCCACTCCAGTTCATCGGCGGCGGGGTCGTAGAAATAGATACCGCCGCCCCGGGCGTGCAGGAGGGCCGTGGCCCGCCGGATGGTCGTCCCCAGCAGTTCGTCCAGGGAGCCGGTGGCGGCCAGGCGGAGCGCGTTGTCGTAGAGGGCGCTCAGTTCCTGCATCCGCCGGGAGAGTTCCCCGAAGAGGCGGGCGTTTTCCAGGGCGACGGCCAGTTGGTCGGCCAGCGCGCTCAGCGCCTCCAGCGCGACCAGGTCAAAGGCGTCGGGGGTCGTGGCCTGGACGTCCAGCACGCCCAGAATCCGCTCGCCGTGCTTCACCGGCACGGCCAGTTCGCAGCGGGTATGGGGGAGTGGCCCGTAGGGGACGTAGCGGGGGTCCCTGGTGACGTCCGGGACCAGGAGGGGGCGCCCGGTCTGGGCCACGGTGCCGTTAATGCCCTGCCCCAGTTCCAGCCGATAGCCGATGGGAGGCTGGCCGTCCTCGTACCCGCCGTGCCCGGCCGCCAGGACCAGCCCGGCGTCGGTGAGAAGGAAGACGTTGACGTTGTAGGCGCCGGTCACCGCCTGCACCGTGCGGACGACCTCCCGCAGCAGGGTGTCCTGGTCCAGGAAGGAGGCCATGGGGCGCACCGGCCGGGCGATGGCCAGCAGGGTGGAGGCCAGGCGACGGGTCTGCTCCTCCGCCCGTTGCCGTTCCCTCTCCAGGGAAATGCTGTGGAGCGCGAAGGCGATGTCCGAGGCGACTTCCCGGAGGAGGTCGGTTTCCTCCGGGAGGTCGGCGAAACGGCGGAGACTGCGGACGCTCAGGACTCCGTATATCTGCTCTCCGTATTCCAGCCGCAGGGTGAGGGTCTGCCAGTCCGGCAGGTCGGCCTGCATGGGGCAATCGCCACAGATGTCCTGCTCGGGGCCGGTCACCACGATGGCGCTATCCAGCAGCGCCTGGCGGGCGCAGGCGGGGAGGTCTCGGCGCTGCCACCGTTCTATCAGGGCCGGGAGCGCGTCCTCCCGAAAGCCGGCGGCGGCCGCCGCGGTGAGGTTCCCCTCCGGGTCCAGCGCCACGCACCAGGCGGTCAGGTAGCCGCGGGTCTCTATCAGGTTCCGGCAGACCTTCTGGAGCATTCGGAGGGGGTCCTGCTCCCGATACGCCTTGACATCTCATCAGATTGCGGTAAAATATAAAGGCGAATGGGGCTGTAGCTCAGCTGGGAGAGCGCTTCAATCGCACTGAAGAGGCCAGGGGTTCGAATCCCCTCAGCTCCATCGTGGGCCCGTGGCGCAGCTGGGAGCGCGTCTCAATGGCATTGAGAAGGCCGAGGGTTCGAATCCCTCCGGGTCCACCTGATTCCCTCTCTATCCCCTCATCTCCACCTACGGGCCTCCGTGAGATGCCGGCTCAGAGGCGTCAACCTTTCCAGAGAGGTGGGCGCAACTGAACGGCGTTTTTCATCGTTTACGACCCTGTGACCCAAGCAAGAGCCAGACCCGCCATTCATTTGACATTTGCAGGGATTGCGATAAAATAAAGATTCAGAGGGACGGGAGAGCATTACATCTCCCGTTGAGCGCCAGCAGTTGATTTTTGCTCTTTTAACGATCTGCTCTCTTACAGGCTGCGAACAGGAGTAGTAGGCCATCCCTGCAGCGAGCCGGGGACGGTGGAAGCCCGGCATCGGCGCCCCGGGGAGCGCCGGGGATATGCCCCCAAAGGCCGAACTCGCCTGGGAGCCGCGCCGGCGAACGGGATTCCTCAGTAGTCGGCGACGGGTGGCCCCCGTTATCCGGCCAGAGCGGGAGACGCCCTTCATCCGAGTTTGTAGTCCGGCACGCAGCGCGGCGGAGTGCCGTCTCGTCCAGGCGTCTCCAACCAGGGTGGTACCGCGGAGTGTGCCCCTTCGTCCCTGGACGAAGGGGCTTTTTTAATTGTTAAAAACCACGAAGGACACAAAGGGCACAAAGGTTGATTTTTTCTCTCTCTGTATCCTTTGTGAGTACTTCGTGCCCTTGTGGTAACCACAAATTCCTGAAAGTCCATGTCCTTCGTGGCGGGAAAGTGGAGGGCAGATGAACACAGTGGAACTGGCCCCCGGCATCTTCCACCTCCAGGGCGGCTCCAATATGGGGCTGGTCGTCCGGGAGGGGAAGGGGTTGCTGATAGATACCGGTCTGGACGAGGACGCGGCCCGGCGGGCCCTCCGCTTCGCCGAAGGGGAGGGGGTCGGACTGGAGGCCGTCTTCCTGACCCACGCCCATGCCGACCACCACGGCGGCGCCCATTTCCTGCAGCGGCGGTTGGGAGTCCCCCTCTACGCGCCAGCCCTGGAGGCCGCGATGATGGAGCACCCCGTTATGGAGCCCCTGTTCCTCTTCGGCGGCGCGGCGCCCATCCGGGAACTCCGGCAGAAATTCACGATGGCCCCGCCATGCCAGATTGCCCGCATCGTGGACGCCGGGCCGCTGGAGGTGGGGCCGTTCCGGGTAGATGTGGTCCCGCTTCCGGGCCACGCCCTCAACCAGATGGGCATCGCGGTGGAGGACGTCCTCTTCTGCGCCGATGCCGTCTTCCCGGCGGAGACGCTCCAGAAACACGGGGTCATCTTCTGCGCGGACATGGACGCCGCGCTGGAGACGCTGGCGCGCCTTCCGGAGATGCCATACGCGCGCTTTGCCCCCGGCCATGGCCCTGCTTACGGGGCGGGGGAGGAAATCCGCGAAATCTGCGCGGCCAACCGGGCCCGGCTGGAGGAGATTCGGGAGCGGGTGCGGGCCGCGCTGGCCCACCCTGCCGACACCGACGCACTGGTCTGCCGCGTCGCCGAGGGCCTGGGCCTGCGTCTGACGACCGCCACCGCCTTCTTCCTGGCCCGCGCCACCGTCCTGGCGGCCCTCTCCTCCCTGGAGCGCGCGGGGGAGGTGAAGGCCGGGGTGGAGGAGAACCGCCTGCTGTGGCGGAAGGCCGTGTAGCACAGGCTGTCGGCCTGGAACTCACCGCCGAGGCGCAGAGGGAAAACCTGGGCCATACTGCGACGAGGAGGCAGAAATGGGAATCAGCCGACTGAGCGTCTATCTGGATGACCCTTCTCTTCGGGAGAGGGTGAAAATCGCCGCCGCACGACGGGGAGTATCCATCAGTGCCTACGTGCTTCAAGCCCTTCCGGACCAGTTGTCCAGGGAAGGTCTGCTTTATGATGAAAGAACTGCGCAAGAAGCCGCAAGGGTTCTGGACGCATTGAGGGCGCAGGTGGGCCCTATTGGTATCCCCGTTCGTGATCTTATAGATGAGGGGCGATACCGATGACGCGGGTGGTTGTGGATGCCAGTGTAAGCCTGAAATGGGCTCTGAATGACGAGGAGTATGTAGAACAGGCCGTGGCGCTGCGCGACGCGGCCGTTTTTGAGCACCGCTTTCAGATGTTTGCCCCGTCGCTATGGTTGTATGAAATTGTCAACGGTCTCCGGGTTGCGGTCCGGCGGGGGCGTATCTCTATTGAGAATGGCACAACAGCGCTCCACTGCCTTCTTGCTCTGAAAGTGCAACTTGTAGACCATGACCCGCTGGATATTTATCGGATTGCATGTCGCTATGACATCGCCGCCTACGATGCCGTTACTTTGCCCTTTCTCAACTCCTGAACGCTGTGCTCTGGACAGGCGATCAGCGGTTATATGCCGTCCTGCAAAAGCATACCCATCTTGTCAGGTGGATAGGAGAATTTACAGCCTGAAGGAGGTCCCATGCCCGACCCGTACATTCCGCAGGAAATAGAACCGAAATGGCAGAAGAAGTGGGAAGAAGACCACCTTTATCGCTCTGTCATTGATCCGAACAAGCCCAAGCACTACGCGCTGACGATGCTCCCCTACCCCAGCGGCGACCTGCACATCGGCCACTGGTACGCCATGGCCCCGTCGGACGTCCGCGCCCGCTTCATGCGCATGCGCGGCTACAACGTCCTCTTCCCCATGGGCTTTGACGCCTTCGGCCTGCCCGCCGAGAACGCCGCCATTAGCCACGGCATCCATCCCTACCAGTGGACCATGTCCAACATTGAGCGGATGCGCCGCCAACTGAAGAGCATGGGCGCGATGTTTGACTGGGAGCGGGAGGCCATCACCTGCCTGCCCGGCTATTACCGCTGGACCCAGTGGTTCTTCCGCAAAATGTACGACATGGGCCTGGCCTACCGGAAAAAGTCCCAGGTGGACTTCTGCCCCCGGTGCAACACCACCCTGGCCCGCGAGCAGGTCTGGGGGCCGGAGCGGGTCTGCGAGCGGTGCGGGACCCCCGTCATCAAAAAAGAACTGGAGCAGTGGTTCTGGCGGATCACCGCCTACGCCGAAGAACTGCTGGACTTCTCCAAAATTGACTGGCCCGAACGGGTGGTCACGATGCAGACCAACTGGATCGGCAAGAGCACCGGGGCCAACGTCACCTTCCGGACAGAGCGGGGGGACCCGCTGATCGTCTTCACCACCCGTCCGGATACCCTCTGGGGCGCCACCTTTATGGTACTGGCTCCGGAGCACCCGCTGGTGGACGAGTTGACCCCGCCCGAGTACCGGCAGGCCGTGGAGGAGTACCAGTACTTCGCCGCCCGCCAGAGCGAGATTGACCGCCTCTCCACCGAGAAGGAGAAGACGGGCCTCTTCATCGGCGCGTACGCCGTCAACCCCGTCAACGACGCGCGCATCCCCATCTGGATTTCCGACTACGTCCTGATGACCTACGGGACGGGGGCCATTATGGCCGTCCCGGCCCACGACGACCGGGACTTCGCCTTCGCCCTCAAGTTCGGCCTGCCCGTCATCCCCGTCATTGACCGGCCCGACGGCGTGGCCCGATCCTTCGTCCGACCGGGCGCCGTCCGGGACGGGTTCGCCCAGGCCCTGGCGGAGGCCGGGTTCTCCGTGGAGGAACGGGACGGAGGGCTGGCGGTCTCCCTCTCCCGTGAGACCGCCGACCGGTACATCGGACTGGTCCGAGAGTACCTGCAGCCCCGCGCCTGGGTGGAGGTCGTCGGCGGCCCGTGGCTCTTCGTCTTTGCCGACGGGGTGCTCTCGGTGGACAGTCTGGCGGGGGAGCGGCGCGTCCTGGAGCGATGCCGGGACCTGGACCCCACCGCCGGGGAGTCCCGGACCGTCGCGGAACTGCTCTGGCGCGTCCCCTTCTACCGGGACGTCCTCTTCCACGCTGAGTACGGTCCGATGATCAACTCCGGCCCGCTGACCGGCACCCCCGGCGACGTCGCGGTCCAGCGGACGACGGAGTGGCTGGCGGAGCGCGGGGTGGGAGAGTTCGCGGTCAACTACCGGCTGCGCGATTGGTGCATCAGCCGTCAGCGGTACTGGGGCGCGCCCATCCCCATCATCTACTGCGACCGCTGCGGCATCGTCCCCGTCCCCTACGAGGACCTGCCCGTCCTGCTGCCCACCGACGCGGTCATCCCGCCCACCGGGGAGAACGCGCTGAAGTACCACGAGGGGTTCCTGCACACCACCTGCCCCCAGTGCGGCGGCCCGGCCACCCGCGAGACCGACACCATGGACACCTTCGTCTGCTCGTCCTGGTACCAGTATGCCTACCTGAGCCCGTACTACAAAGAGGGCGAGCCGGCCCACGCCGACTCCATCCCCTTTGACCCCGAAGAGGGGAAATACTGGCTCCCGGTGGACGTCTATACTGGCGGGGTGGAGCACGCCACCATGCACCTCATCTACACCCGCTTCTTCACCAAAGTGATGCGGGATATGGGGCTGGTGGACTTTGACGAGCCGATGACCGTCCTGCGCAACCAGGGCATCATCCTGGGGGAGGACGGGGAGAAGATGTCCAAGAGCCGGGGGAACGTGGTGGCGCCGGACGACCTGGTGGAGCGCTACGGCGCGGACACCGTCCGGGGCTACCTGATGTTCGGCTGGCGCTGGGAGCAGGGCGGCCCGTGGGACTCCAAGGGGATTGAGGGGGTCTACCGCTGGCTCCACCGGGTCTGGAACCTGGTTCTGGAGCCGGGGGGCCGTAGCGCAGGCTTTCAGCTTGCGCCGAAAGAAATCGCCGACCTGCGCCGCTGGACGCACCGGACCATCCAGCGGGTCACGGAAGACCTGGAGAACTTTGAGTTCAACACCGTGATCTCCGCGCTCATGGAGTTCACCAACGTGCTCCAAAAGGCGAAGGAGACGGCCGTCTACGGGACGGAGGCCTGGGAGGAGGCCATCCAGACCCTGCTCCTGCTGCTGGCCCCCTGCTGCCCGCACATTACGGAGGAGTTGTGGGTGCGGACGGGCCGGCCCTACAGCATCCACCTGCAGCCCTGGCCCCAGTACGACCCCAACCTGCTGGTGGAGGAAGTGGTGACGCTGGTGGTGCAGGTGAACGGGAAGGTCCGGGCCCGGCTGGAGGTCCCGGCGGACATCAGCGAGGAGGCGGCGCGGGAGGCCGCGCTGGCCCATCCCAACGTCCAGAGGTACATCGCGGGGAAAGAGGTCCGGCAGTTCGTCTACGTGCCGGGGCGGCTGGTCAATATTGTGGTGTAGGACAACTGCCTCACCCCACC
>JAGHZG010000034.1 GCA_017743275.1 Chloroflexota bacterium
CCCGCCCCGGCCGTTCAGTCCTGATTCGCAACGGGTTTGTCGCGCAGGCCGCCCGCACGCTGGTCAGAAACCGGGGCGCGGTCTGGGGCGTCACGGCCGTCCCGCCCATAAAGAGCGCGAAAATCAGCATGACGATGCCCATGCTAAGCATCTGTCCGGTCAGCCGCATCGTCGCCAGGGTCGCCGAGGCGACGCCGTAGTGGGGGCGGTCCACGGAACTCATCACGGCGTTGGTGTTGGGCGAGGAGAAGAGGGCGAACCCGAACCCCAGCAGGGCCAGGACGCCGACGATGTAGGGGATGGGGGTGGACGACGCCAGCGGGTAGAGCAGGGCCAGCCCGACGACCGTCAGGCCCATGCCGGCAGAGGCGACGATGCGCGGCTCCACCCGGTCGGACGCCCAGCCCGCCAGCGGGGAGAAGAGGGCCTGGACCACCGGCTGGGCCAGAAGGATCAGGCCGGCCTGCTGGGGGCGGATGCCCCGGATGGACTGCAGGTACAGGCTGAGGAGGAAGCCCACGGCGAAGGTGGCGCTGTAGTGGATGAGCGCGGCCAGGTTGGAGAACGTGAACGCCGGGTTGCGCCGGAAGAGGCTCAGTTCCAGGACAGGCGTCCGCGCCCGCCCCTCCCAGAGGGCGAAGAGGGCCAGGACCAGAATGCCGGCGAGGGTCAGCGCCGCACCGAGCGCCGACGGGAGGCGGGAGAAGCCGTAAATGAGGGCAACCAGTCCCAGGCCATAGAGGACGGAGCCGGCCCAGTCAAACCCCTCGCCGTCCCCGGCCCGCCACTCGCCCTGGAGTTTCCAGGCCGCCAGAGCGGCGATGACGGCCGCCAGCGGCACGTTCAGATAGAAGATGCTCCGCCAGCCCCACTGCTGGGTGAGCACGCCCCCCAGGAACGGGCCCACGGAGAGGCCCACGTAGACGGCGGCGACGTTGAGCCCCAGCACCCGTCCCCGCTCCTGCGGCGGGAAGACGGAGGTCAGGATAGCGACGCCGGTGCCGTAAATCATCGCTCCGCCGACCCCCTGCACCACCCGGGATGCGATCAGCGCTCCCGCCGACGGGGCCAGGCCGGAGAGCAGCGAACCGCCCCCATAGGCCACCAGTCCCCAGACGAAGATGCGCTTCCGGCCGCGCAGGTCGGCCAGTTTGCCGAAGGGAACCAGGAACATTGCCGAGGAGAGCAGGTAGGCGGTGGAAATCCACCCCAGCACCAGGGCGCCGATGGAGAACTCCCGACCGATGGACGGCAGGGCAATGTTCAGCGACGAGCCCATGAAGGGGGTGAGGAAGGAACTGCACGTGGCGACCAGTACGGCGACCCGGCGGGTGGTGGTTCCGTCCATTCCTGACTCCTGGATAGCGCTGGAATGGTAACTATTCCGGCTTCCTCACCCCACCCCCGCCGCCTGCGGCGGCACCGAGAGGGGGTAGCGGCGAAGCCGCTGGGGGAGGGGTGAGGCTGAACAGTTACCTGAAATGTATTATAACACCGCCTCCCATGCAGGCAAGCAGCCCATCGGGACCAGGTCTCCAGCAAATCATCTTTGACTCCACTGCAAAAAGGGTTCTTTATCGCAGAGATCGCAGAGTACGCAGAGCAATATTAAAGAAAATCTCTGCGCTCTCTGCGTTCTCTGCGATTAGTTTTTGCAGTGGACTCATCTTTGACAAATTCGCCCTTTGGTGCTATACTATAAGTTCACGGGTTATCTCTACAGGGGGAGCGGAATGAGCATCTGGAATACGAATCAAAAGAAATCATACGCCCGAGCGGTCGGTTCGCTCAGCCTGCCGGCGCTGATTGAGGTGCAACTGGCCTCCTACCGCTGGTTCCAAGAAGAGGGCCTGCTGGACCTGTTCACCGAGATTTCGCCCATAGAGAGTTACACGGGCAATCTCCGATTGCACCTGCCCAGCCGCAAGCCCGAGAGCCAGCAACTGGGACTGCGGTATCGCTTCGGCAAGCCCTCGCATTCCCAGGAGGAATGCCTGGAGCGAGACCTCACCTATTCCGTGCCCCTCTATGTGGACATGGCCCTGGAGAACCGGGAGACGGGTGAGATCAGCCGCAGCGAGATTTTCCTGGGCGACTTCCCGCTGATGACGGAGAACGGTACTTTCATCATCAACGGCACCGAGCGGGTGGTCGTCAGCCAGTTGATCCGGTCTCCAGGTGTCTACTTTGAGGTGGAGGAAGACCGCACCACGGGCCGGCGGCTCTGCATAGCCAAGTTGATCCCCGACCGGGGGGCCTGGCTGGAATTTGAAAGCCGCAAAACCGGCTATCTCACCCTCAAGTTCAACCGCAAGCGCACCCTCCCCCTGACCATCTTCCTGCGCGCCCTGGCGGCCGTGGATGACGGGACCGGCTCCTCCGTCCTCACCCAGGGCACCGACGAGGAACTGCTGAAACTCTTTGGGGACGTAGACACCTCCCCCGACATCCAGTGGATTCTCACCACCTTCCGCCAGGAACCCGAGTGGAATCTCCAGGGGGACCGGAACATCGCCGAAGAGGCGCTCCTGGAGTTTTATCGCCGGGTCCGCCCGGGCGACCTGGCCACTCTGGAAAACGCGCGCGAGTTCCTCATCGCCCAACTCTTTGACGACCGCCGCTACGACCTCCAGCGGGTGGGCCGCTACAAACTGAACCAGCGCCTGGGACTGCGCGTCTCCGAAGAACGACGGACCGTCACCAAAGCGGACATTGTCTCCATTGTCCAGCACCTGATTCGCATCAACAACGGCGTGGAGGACGCCGACGACATTGACCACCTGGGCAACCGGCGGGTGAAGACCGTCGGCGAACTCATCCAGAACAAACTGCGGGTGGGCCTCCTGCGCCTGGAACGGGTGGTCAAAGAGCGCATGTCCCTCCACCCCGAATCAGAGCCCCTGACCCCCGTCGCCCTGATCAACATTCGCCCGGTGGTGGCCGTCATCCGGGAGTTCTTCGGCTCCAGTCAGTTGTCCCAGTTTATGGACCAGACCAACCCGCTGGCGGAACTGACTCACAAGCGGACCCTCTCCGCCCTGGGGCCGGGAGGGCTCCGGCGGGAGCGGGCCGGCTTTGAGGTCCGGGACGTCCATCACTCCCACTACGGCCGCATCTGCCCCATTGAGACGCCGGAAGGTCCCAACATCGGCCTTATTGGCCGTCTGGCGACCTTCGCCCGGGTCAACGAATTCGGATTTGTGGAGACGCCCTACCGCAAGGTCATCCGCTCCGTCCCGCCGACGGCGGAGGCCCTGGTCGGCGAAATTCTGCGGGAGCGCGTCGTGGACCCGGAGACCGGCGAGGTGGTCGCCGAAGCGGGCGTGGAGGTGACGCCGGAACTGGCCCGGCGAATCGCCGCGCTGAACCTGACCGAAGAAATCCCCATTCACCCCCGGGTGACGGGCGAAATTGTCTATCTTTCCGCCGACAAGGAAGAGCACTACACCATCGCCCAGGCGACGACCAAACTGGACGAGAAAGGCCGCTTCCTGAACCCGCGCGTATCGGCCCGGCGCGGGGACGAGTTCCTGCTCACCCCGCCCGACCGGGTGGACCTGGTGGACGTGGCGCCCGCGCAGATTGTCGGTGTCTCGGCGGCCCTCATCCCCTTCCTGGAGCACGACGATGCTAACCGCGCCCTTATGGGCTCCAACATGCAGCGCCAGGCTGTCCCCCTGCTCCTGCCGGAGCCGCCCCTGGTCGGCACCGGCGTGGAATGGCAGGCTGCCGTGGATTCCGGGCAGGTCATCCTGGCCGAAAACGACGGCGAAGTGATCAGCATAGCGGGGGACCGCATCGTCATCCTGGAGGCCGACGGGAACCGCCGGATCTATACCCTGCGCAAGTACAACCGCTCCAACCAGTCCACCTGCATAGACCAGCGGCCCTTGGTCCACAAAGGTGACCGGGTGCGCAAAGGGCAGGTCCTGGCCGATAGTTCCGCCACTTACGGCGGCGAACTGGCCCTGGGACAGAACGTCCTCTGTGCTTTCATCTCGTGGGAGGGCTGGAACTTTGAGGACGCCATCATCATCAGCGAAAGTCTGATCCGGGACGACAAGTTTACCTCTATCCACATTGAGAAGCACGAGACGGAGGCGCGGGACACCAAACTGGGCCCCGAGGAGATCACGCGCGACATCCCCAACGTAGGCGAGGACGCGCTGCGGGATCTGGATGAGAAGGGCATCATCCGCATCGGCGCCGAGGTCGGCCCATCGGACATTCTGGTGGGCAAGGTGACGCCCAAGGGCGAGAAAGAACTGACCCCGGAGGAGAAACTCCTGCGGGCCATCTTCGGCGAGAAGGCGCGCGAGGTCAAGGATTCCAGCCTGCGCATGCCCCACGGCGAGCGTGGCAAAGTGGTCAGCGTCAAAGTTTTTGACCGCAGCGAGTACCGCGACCTGCCCACCGGCGTGGAGAAAATGGTACGCGTCAGCGTGGCCCAGCGGCGAAAGATCACCGAGGGCGATAAAATCGCCGGACGCCACGGGAACAAGGGCGTCGTCTCCCGCGTCGTCCCCGTTGAGGATATGCCCTTCCTGGCCGACGGGACGCCGGTGGAAATCATCCTCAACCCCCTGGGCGTCCCCGGCCGGATGAACATCGGGCAGATTCTGGAGACCCACCTGGGTTGGGCGGTGCACCGACTGGGCTTCCGGGCGGTCAGCCCCGTCTTTGACGGCGCCACGGAGGAGCAGATTGCCGCCGAACTGGCCCGGGCCTGGATGATAGACCGGGCCTGGCGGGAGGTCACCGAACGGGCATGGGCCTGGCTGGCGGCCCAGGAGTATCCCCTGGAGACCCTCGTCAGCGACGATGAGGCCCGCCTGCTCTATATCCTGGCCTGGCTGGCCGACCGGGGCTACGACGAGGAGCATCTGACTCGGGATTATGTCTATGCCCGCCGCTCCGTCCTGCGGGAGTGGCTGAAGGAACAGGGCTACGACCCCGACTTTCTCCTCTCCTTTGAGGACGACACGCGCACCCCGGCGGAACGGGAGAAGGCCGACCGGGCCGCCCAGATGACCTGTCTGCGCCTCTGGCTGGCCGACCACGGGTACGATACGGGCGCGATGTCCGATGAGGAGGTGGAGTTTCTGGCTCCTAAGGTCAGCATGGAGAAGAAGGACCCGCTTCCCACGCTGGGCAAGGCCATCCTCTACGACGGGATGACTGGCGAACCCTTTGACCAGCCGGTGACGGTGGGAATGATCTACATGATGAAACTGGCCCACATGGTGGAAGACAAGGTCCATGCCCGCTCTACCGGCCCCTACAGCCTGGTCACTCAGCAGCCGCTGGGCGGGAAGGCGCAGTTCGGCGGTCAGCGGTTCGGCGAAATGGAGGTCTGGGCCCTGGAGGCCTACGGCGCCGCCTACACCCTCCAGGAGATGCTCACCATCAAGTCCGACGACGTCCAGGGACGGGTGCGCACCTACGAGGCCATCGTCAAGGGCAAGCCCATCACCGAATCCGGCGTGCCGGCCTCGTTCAAGGTGCTGGTCAAGGAGTTGCAGAGTCTTGGCTTGGCCGTGGAGGCGGTCACGGAGAGCGGAGAAGTTCTGCGGTTCGGGCGGGAGGAGAGCCGGCCGCGCGTCCCGCGCCTGGCGATGGGGCTCCTGGGCCTGGGCGACCGCCACTCCGATGAGTTTGACTAAATTCACAATCTGTGGTAAAATGCCCGCTCGTCAGACGGGCGGCAGCCAGAACTCCTGCCGTGCACGAAAGAACTCGTGAAAGCGGAAGGAGGCCATCGGTTTGCGGGATGGCCTTCTTCGCGGAATCTGAGGGAGAGAAACCGTGCCCACGATCAATCAACTGGTTCGCAAAGGACGGAAGCCGAAAGAAAAGAAGACCAAGGCGCCGGCGCTGCAGTACATCTTCAACTCGTACAAGCAGCGACGCTTCCGGATGCCGAAGGGCGCGCCCCAGAAGCGGGGTGTCTGCACCCAGGTGCGGACGATGACGCCGAAGAAGCCCAACTCTGCACTGCGGAAGATCGCCCGCGTCCGGCTGACCAACGGCATTGAGATCACGGCCTACATCCCCGGCGAGGGGCACAACCTGCAGGAGCACTCGGTGGTGCTGGTGCGCGGCGGCCGCGTGAAGGACCTGCCGGGCGTCCGCTACCACATCATCCGGGGCGCGCTGGATGCGGCCGGCGTGGACGGGCGGGCCCAGCAGCGCTCCAAATACGGTACCAAGGCCAGCAAGGGGAAGGGCCCGGCCAAGCCTGGCGCCAGGCCCGCCGCAAAACCGGGGAAGAAATAATCGTCATCTGTTATGCGAATTGATTTTATTGTATGCCCTGAACACATTGAAGAGAAACTCAGGGCGAAGCATTTGGTCACCTGTCGTGAGGCGCGTCAGGTTTTGCTGAGTGGGCCTCGGATTCGTTTTATGGGCGCAAAGAGGCTTAGCAGCATTTCCCGGGCAGATACCGACGAGAAGATCGGTGAGTTTTGAGATACTCACGACTTCACCGATTTTGACAATCCTGCCACCCCCGATGTGAAGTTTCAAATCACCTGTGCTGTGCCGATTGAAGTGGAATTGTTTGCAGCCCTTGAACAGCAAGCCCGGCGAAGGGGTGTGCAGGTGGAGACATTGGTGAATCTCTGGCTGCAGCAAATGCTTGCTGAACAGAGGCAGCAAGCCGCGGCATAACGGGACTTTGCAAAGGGGCTACAGGTACGGTGAGGGGATGTAAATATGAACGCTGTGGAAATGTTACAAACAGCGGAATTTGTGGTGGATGCCCGCGGGAATAAGAGAGCAGTGTTGCTGGATTATCAAGTTTGGGAAAAACTGCTGGCTTTGCTTGAAGATTGGGAAGACGCGGAGGAAATTCGTCGCCTTCGTGAGGCCGGAGAGGAATCCGTTCCTTGGGAACAGGCGAAAGCAGAACTTCGGGCTGAGGGGGTAGATGTATAGTGTTCGCATCTTGCGGCGAGCCATTAGAGACATCGCCGACCTGCCCGAAGGATACGCCCGTTTAGTTGGCGAGTACATTGACCGCTTGCGAGAAAACCCCCGTCCGCCCGATGCAAAGAAACTTCGGGGGACGACGGATTACAGTTTGCGGGTGGGAGTGTACCGTATTCTTTACGATGTAGATGACGGCGCTCGTACCGTCACAGTGTATCGGGTGAAGCATCGGCGGGAGGCCTATCGTTAATCATGATGGCTGGCCCTGTGACGAGTACCTTACGGGAAGCCGAGAGACTCCTGGCCCAAATGACCCGGGCGGAGAAGGCCCAGGTGCTCCAGTGGGTAGTGCGTGACCTGGGAGAATCGTTCCCGGGCATAGAAAGCACACCGGGAGTGTGTGGAGGGGAGCCGTGTATCGTTCGTACCCGGATCCCGGTCTGGTTGCTGGTGCAGGCCAGGCGTCTGGGGGCCAGTGAGGCGGACCTGTTGCGGTCCTATCCGACCCTGAGGGCGGAGGACTTGGCCAATGCCTGGGCGTACTATCGGGCTCATCGGGAGGAGATAGAAGAGCAGATTCGCCAGCACGAGGCAGCCTGAGATGGCCCGCTTGTATGCCAACGAGAATTTCCCGATGCCGGCTGTGGAAGAGTTACGAAGATTGGGGCACGATGTGTTAACGATGGTGGAAGCCGGACAGACGGGACAGGCGATGTCTGATGAGGCCGTTCTTTCATTTGCCCGTCAAGAGGGACGGACGTTCCTGACGATGAATCGGAGGTATTTTATTCGTTTGCACAGGCACTGCCCGGATCATGCGGGTATCATCGTGTGTTCTTTTGATCCAAATTTTGAGGAGTTAGCCCGGCGTGTGCACCAAGTGATTGAAGCGGAGCCGGCCCTCCAGGGACGGCTTCTCCGAGTCAATCGCCCAGGCCCTGGATGAGAGAAGGCATCATAGCAGGCAGAAGATTTTTGTGAGGTCTCATGCCCAGACGATACCGTCCACCGAAACGAGAAATTGAACCCGACCTGCGCTATAACAGTGTCCTGGTCGCCAGGTTTATCAACAAGATTATGAAGGATGGCAAGAAGAGCCTGGCCACCCGCATTATGTACCAGGCGATGGACATCCTTCAGGAACGGACCCGGCGACCGGCGCTGGAGGTGCTGGAGGAGGCAGTGCGCAACGTCTCCCCCATCCTGGAGGTCAAGCCCCGGCGCGTCGGTGGGGCGACCTATCAGGTGCCGGTGGAGGTGCCGCCGCATCGCCAGACCAGTCTGGCCATCCGCTGGATTCTGGAGGCCGCCCGCAATCGCTCCGGGCGCTCTATGGCTGAAAAACTGGCGGCGGAACTGATGGACGCGGTCAACAAGACCGGCGCCGCCATCAAGAAGCGGGAAGATACCCACAGGATGGCCGAAGCCAACCAGGCGTTTGCCCACTATCGGTGGTAGTGCTCGCTATGGTGGGAGCCCGGGCGACCCGGAGGGACAGATGCGATGGCATGGCCACTGGAGCGGGTTCGCAATATCGGGATCATCGCCCACATAGACGCGGGGAAGACCACCACTACCGAGCGGATTCTCTTTTACACGGGAAGAACTCATCGGATGGGGACGGTGGACGAAGGGACCACCGTCACCGACTGGATGGTCCAGGAGCGGGAACGGGGCATCACCATCACCGCTGCCGCTGTCACCTGCTTCTGGCGCGACCATCAGATTAACATCATTGATACGCCGGGGCACATAGACTTCACCGCTGAGGTGCAGCGCAGCCTGCGCGTTCTGGACGGGGCGGTGGTCGTCTTTGACGGCGTGGCCGGGGTAGAACCCCAATCCGAGACCGTCTGGCGGCAGGCCCGCTCCTTCGGTGTGCCCCTGATCGCTTTCATTAACAAGATGGACAAACTGGGCGCCGACTTCGCCCACGCCACCGAGACCATCCGGGAGCGGCTGGGCGCCAGTCCCGTGACGGTCCAGTGGCCCATCGGCCGGGAATCGTCCTTCCGGGGTGTGGTGGACCTGCTGGAAATGCACGCGGTCATCTGGGTGGACGAGTTGGGCAAGGAGCCGGTGATAGAGCCCATCCCCCCGGAACTGGCCGACGAGGTCCAGGAGTTGCGGGAGCGGGTCCTGGAACAGATTGTGGAGACGGACGATGACCTGATGACCCGCTACCTGGAGGGCGAGGAGATTCCCGCGGCGGACCTGCGGCGGGCCCTGCGGCGGGCCACCATCGCCGGGACGCTGGTCCCGGTGCTCTGTGGCTCCGCCCTGCGCAACAAGGGGGTGCAGCCCCTGCTGGACGCCATCGTGGACTATCTGCCCTCTCCGCTGGACATCCCGCCGGTGGAAGGGGAGAACCCCCGCACCGGGGAGGTGGAGACCCGTCCCGCCGACGTCAACGCCCCGCTGGCGGCTCTGGCCTTCAAGGTAGCCAGCGACCCCTACGTGGGCCGTCTGGTCTACGTCCGGGTCTACTCGGGCAAACTCAAGGTCGGCTCTTCCGTTTACAATCCCGGCCTGTCTCTTATACACATCT
>JAGHZG010000035.1 GCA_017743275.1 Chloroflexota bacterium
GTCCTTATTTTTAATTTTTAATTGTTAATTGTTCATTTTTTTCATTACCAGACACGCGTTTTGTCCTCCCAACCCGAAAGAGTTGGAGAGTACCACCCGGACCTCGGCCCGGCGGGCCTGCCCGGGGACGTAGTCCAGGTCGCACTCCGGGTCCGGCTCCTCCAGGTTGACCGTCGGATGGATGACCTGGTCCCGCAGGGTCAGCACGCAGGCCACCGCCTCTATGGCCCCCGACCCGCCCATCGCGTGGCCGGTCATGGACTTGGTGGCGCTGATGGGGACCCGATAGGCGTGGGGGCCGAAGACCCCCTTGATAGCCCGTGTCTCCACCACATCGTTGAGGGGAGTCGCCGTACCGTGCGCGTTGATGTAATCCACGTCCTCGGGCCGCAGGCCGGCGTCCTCCAGCGCCCAACGCATGGCCCGCATCGCGCCCTGCCCCTCCGGGTCCGGCTGGGCCACATGGAATCCGTCCGACGACGAGGACCACCCCGCCACCTCCGCCAGGATGGGCGCGCCGCGCGCCCGCGCGTGCTCCAACCGCTCCAGGACCAGGATGCCCGCTCCCTCGGCCAGGACAAACCCGTCCCGCTGAGCGTCAAAGGGGCGGCTGGCCCGATGGGGCTCCTCGTTGCGGGTGGAGATGGCCCGCATTGCTGCGAACCCCGCGATGGCGATTTCATGGATGAACCCCTCCGCCCCTCCGGCGATGACAATATCGGCGGCGCCGCGCCGAATCACCTCGGCTCCCTCTCCCACTGCCTGAGTCCCCGCCGCGCACGCGGTGACAACGGTCAGGGTTGGCCCCAGCGCCTGGGCCCATCCGCTGATGTGGTGGGCTGGCATGTTGGGCAACGAGGCGGTGATCCCGAACGGGCTGACCCGTTCCCACCCCCGCTCCCAGAGGACGCGCGCCTGGGCAAAGGCCCACTCCAGCCCGCCGATGCCGGTGCCGATAACCACTCCGGCCCACTCCCCCAGCGGCGGCGTGAGCCCCGCCATAGATAGCGCCTCCTGCGCCGCCGCGACCGCCAGTTGGGAGACCCGGGAGATGCGGCGAGCCTCTTTGACGGGCATGTACCGGCCCGGGTCAAACCCCTTCACCTCCCCCGCGATGCGCACCGGCAGGTGGGAGGGGTCAAACTGGGTGATGGGGCCGATGCCGGAGCGGCCCGCCAGCAACCCCTGCCAGGTCTCCTCCGCCGTTAGCCCCAGAGGGGTGACCGCGCCCACACCGGTGACGACGACGCGAGGCCGGCTCATTCGTGCCAGGCACTTTGGAAAGTGCCTGGCACGTAGGACACGGGGCCGGCTCATTCTTCTTCTCCTTCGGGGACGGCCTGAGCGGCTCCCGCACGCACCGCCTCCAAGACGTTGCCCATCACCGCCCGCCGGGCCTGGCCGACGGCGTTCTTCACCGCTTTGGCGTTGGAGCGCCCGTGCCCGATGACGACCACGCCGTCCACCCCCATCAACAGCGCGCCGCCGTACTCGGCATAGTCCAGCCGCTTCGCCACCCGCCGCAGGGAGGGCACCAGCAGCGCCAGCCCGGGCAGCATCGCCAACAGCCCCGGCAGCAGCAGCACCAGCGCGACTTTGTTCAGCGGGCCGCCGGTCAGTTCCCGCCGCAGGAAGCGGAAGAGGAACGAGGCGATGGCCTCCGTCGTCTTCAGCATCACGTTGCCGGTGAAGCCGTCGGTGAGGACCACGTCGGCGGCGCCCCGGGTGACCTCTTTGGGCTCCACGTTGCCCACGAAGTGGAGGCCGCTCCGGGCCAGCAGGGCGTACGTATCCCGCACCAGCATGTTCCCCTTATCCGGCTCCTCGCCGTTGGAGACCAGCCCCACCCGGGGGTTGGAGATGCCCCAGACCTGCTCCACATAGGCAACGCCCATCCGGGCGAACTGGAGGAGGTACTCCGGCTTGCAGTCGGCGGTGGCACCGTTATCTATCAGGAGGACCGGGTTGGGGGCGACCGGATAGATGGTCGCCAGGGCAGGCCGCTTGATGCCCCGGATGCGGCCCAGGTCAAAGATGGCGGAGGCCAGGACGGCGGCCGTGTTCCCGGCGGAGACAAAGGCATCGGCCTGACCGTCCCGCACCATCCGCATGCCGACGCGGATGGAGGAATCCCGTTTGCGCTTCACCGCGTCGGTGTGCTCATGCATTTCTATCACTTCGGGGGCATGGACGATGGTGATGGGGAGGCCCGAGGTATCGTATCGGGCCAGTTCGTCCCGCACGACCTCCTCGGGGCCAACCAGGATGATCTCGTCGCCCCACTCCCGAGCGGCCATAACCCCACCGGCTACGTCCGGCACCGGCCGGCCATCGGAGCCCATTGCGTCCAGAACGATGCGCATATCCCGTTCCTCCTCATTTCGAACGTGCCAGGCGCTTTTGGAAATGCCTGGCACGTTCCATGTGAACTTTTACCCGCCCAGGTAGAAAATCGGCGGCGGTACTGGCATCCAGAGTTTGTGCAGGCCCAGATATACAGTAAGGAACTGGGTCAGAAGGGGACGCAGAGCGGTAGATTGCCACATGTATGCTGTGGTGATGCGCAGCCCCTCCAGTGCCCTCCCCCACGTCTGCTGGGGGGCGTGACCCAGAGTGGCGACCAGCAGGCTGACCACGATCAATCCGCAAAATACGCCGGGCAGGAGCCCCAGCAGTTGGTCCAGAAAACCCAGCGCGGGCAGACGGGTATCTGGGAATCCTTTGCGCATGAGAATCTCCAGCGTCACTGTGACGCTGATGAAGAGAATCCAGAACACAATGAACTGGGTCAACGTGGGGGTTTTGCCGCCAATCGCGCTCACGAAGATCGCCGCGTAAGGATACAGCAGCCCGGCGGCCACCGTCGCCAAATAGAGGAACAGCAGGCTGAACAACTGGCGGATCAGCCCGGCCACAACGGACAGGATGCAGATGACCAGGAAGATCAGGACCAGCAGAATGTCCAGAAATCCGAAGTTCATGGTCCCCTCCGTCAGAGAGATCGAAGGCCCGGTGGCAGCCAGTCCAGCAGATGGCGGTTGCCAATGCGGACGCGGGTCAGGCCGGCCTGGCGGGCGGCGGCCTCCGCCTCCTCCGCCTGGCGGCGACTGGTGGTGCCCAGGTCGTGGAAGTAGAACTGGGGGGCGAAGGCCAGCAGCGCGTAGGGAATGCGTGGGTCAAAACTCGCGATAAACCGGGCGATCTGCCCCACCTCCTCCGCGTCCACATAACCGGGTACCAGCAGCGTACTGGCGACAACCAGCGGAGGGTCAGGCCGTTCGGCGAACCGGGACGCTGCCCGGGCGAAGTTCTCCAGCGTGCGGGCGTTATCCACCCCCGTCAGCGCCCGATGGAGCGCGCGGTCCCAGGCCTTCAGGTCAAATTTGACGCATCCGCCGCTCCGCAGGGAAACCTCCACGGCACGGTCCATCAGGCGGGGATGGGCGCTCCCGTTGGTCTCCCAGCAGACCACGACGCCCCGTTCTGCCAGATGATGGGCGGAGGCCAGAGCGTGGGCCATCTGAGACGCCGGATCGCCACCGAAGTAGCAGACGCAGTATGTCTGCTGGTTGGCCAGGTCGGCCAGTTCCCGGGCGCTGATTTTCCTGGAGCGGCGCGGGTCCGCGTCCCGGTAGTGCCAGTTCTGACAGAACAGGCAGTTGAACGTACACGCGGAGTAGAAGACTGCCAGATTGTGTTGGCCCCGCTGAGCGGATCCCGAACAGACCCAATCCGCCACGCAGTTGGTGGGGAGGGGGTCGCGGTACCACTGGAGAAGGCCCTGCTCTGGAGTTCCCGCCAGGTGGCGGAGTTTTCCCTCGCGGACTTCCCGGAGGCCACAGTATCCCTGTTCTCCCTCACCGATGACGCACTCGTGGACACACAGGCCGCAGAGAACCCCATCGGAGGCGCGGGGCGGGGTTTCCGGCAGGCCGAAGATGTGGCGCGTGGCCCTATGGGCCGTCTCGGCGATGCGCAGTGCGTCCGGACGGCCCTCCCGAAGGCACTCTCGACAGACGCTCAGGATGGCAGCAATGGGCAAATCGGAGCGCCCACAGAGGACACAGGTCATTGGCCCCAACATCTTCCAGAAGCAATTTTATCACCGCCTTGAAGGATAGGCAAATTTCCACGTAACTGTTCAGCATCACCCCTCCCCCAGCGGCTTCGCCGCCCGCCGCAGGCGGCGGGGGTGGGGTGAGGAAGCCTGAAAGGTTACATTCCACTGCCACTTGCCTTTCTGGAAGATGATGCTATAATAAGAATCGGGCGCGTAGCTCAGCTGGTTAGAGCGCCACACTCACATTGTGGAGGTCAGGGGTTCGAATCCCTTCGCGCCCACACGCCCTGACTATCGCGGCCCGAAGGACTCTTCGGGCGCGTGTTTTTAGAATCTCCACCCGCTGATGAAGGAACCGACTTCCCCGGCGATACAGGACGTTATCCGGCACCGGCTGGAACTGGATTGGGTGGTCAGCAATCTGCGCTGGCTCCTTCTGCTGGCTGTTCTCCTTGTGGGTTTTTTGGACTCCACTCACGGTTTCCGTGGCCCCTTCTCTCTCCCGCTGAGCCTGTTGATCGGGATTGCAGTTGCTTACAATCTGGCGCTGACCCTTCTTTTAGCATTCCACCGCTTCCCCTCCCTTCTTTCTACGATTGCCCTGGTGGTGGATACGGTTCTGGCAGTCGGCCTGATGGCCGTATCCGGGGGGCTGGAGAGCCCGCTGCTGTTCTTCAGTTTGTTCCCCATCATCACAGCGGCCCTTCGCTTTTCCTTCCTGACCAGCCTCGCTGTCGCTCTATTTATTGCGATTGGCTATCTGGGCCTGGGCTTCCTGAGGCCCATCCCTCTCCCCGTATCTACGCTGCTGGCGCAGATTGGGAATGTGATCATCATCCTGCTGGCCGCAGTGATTACTGCGCTGGTCGGCGGGCAGATGAAGCGACGTGTGGCCATCATCCGCCGGAGGGAAGAGCAGGAGGAACTGCGCCGGCTGCGCGCCCGTCACCAGCAATCCCGCCTCATTTTTGAACTGGCCAGCACGCTCAGCGCGACTCTGAACTACCAGCGGGTATTGGAGGCCATCCTGGACGTGGCCGAAATCGGCCTGCGCGAACTGGCGGGACAGGATGTGCCTGTGGTAGGGCTGATTCTCCTCTTCCGGGGAGATCGGTTGAGGGTTGCAGCATCCCGCCATACTCCCCGCCGCGACCAGCAGGTGGCTCTGGAGGGGCAGTCGGGGGTGCTGGCTCAGGCGATCCAGACTGCTGAGCCCGCTCTCTGCCTGTTCCCGGGGGAGGACCCGGAACTGGGCCGATTTGTATCCCTCCACCAATGTCGGGAAGCGGTCGCGGTACCTCTGCGGGCCGGCTTTGAGACCTTCGGCATCGCCGTCTTTGGCAGTCCCCAAACCGGCCTGTTCACCCCCGACTATCAGGACCTGCTTGTTGCCCTCTGCAATCAGGGGGTCGTCGCCCTGCAGAACGCGCGCCTCTACCAGAGTCTGATGGAGGAGAAAGAGCGCATCGTTGCTGTAGAGGAGGACGCCCGCAAGAAACTGGCCCGCGATCTCCACGACGGTCCCACCCAGTCTATCGCTGCCATCGCCATGCGGGTGAACTATGTCCAGACGCTCCTCAAAGAACGGCCCGAAGAGGCGCCAGCGGAACTGGAGCGTATTGAGGAACTGGCTCGTCGGACCACCAAGGAAATCCGTCATATGCTGTTCACCCTTCGGCCGCTGATCCTGGAGACCCATGGATTGCGCGCGGCACTGGAGCAATATATCGCCAAGCGAATGGAGACAGACCCGCTGCCCATTCGGCTGGAAGCGCCGGACGGCGTGGACGGCCGGCTGGATAAGGATCAGCAGGGCACGATTTTCTACATCATAGAAGAAGCGATCAGCAACGCCCGTAAACATGCCCATGCCAGCCAGATCGTGGTGCGGTTGCGCACCCAGGGCAACCTCTTCGTCGCTGAGGTGGTAGATGACGGTGTCGGATTTGACCCGCGGGTCCTGGAACAGGGATACGAAGAGCGCGGCAGCCTGGGCATGTTGAATATGCGGGAGCGGGCAGAACTGGCTGGCGGAAAACTGACCATCATCTCCGCTCCTGGGCAGGGCGCCACGGTGCGGCTGGAGGTTCCCCTGAAAGATGAGTATGCCCGTGGCTGATCGGTGGCTCTGGTTGGGGGGCTCCGTACTGGTTGCCCTGTTGACCACCTGGACGGCCTGGTTGCTCCGCCATCAGACCTGGGTTCAACGGTTAACCGACTCCCCGTTTTTCCCGCCCCTCCTCCACCTGGCCCGGTTCCTGTATGCCCTCGGCGGGCCGTTTGCGGCCCTGATCTGGGGACGGGACGCTGTCATAGAGCGGTTGTTTGGTCTCTCTCCTCTCCCCCAACTCCTCGGTTCCTCCCTCTCTCCTGATGAGCGATGGCGCCTTTGGATGGACGGCGTGCACGGCCTGGGTTGGGCCGTCTTCCTGGGAACGATCGCCTGGGCCACTCTGGCGGTCATCTGGTGGGCAGCGGGGCGCCAGAAGGATGGGAAGATCATCGGTCTCCCCCTTTCTATCTCCACTGCTTTCAGGGAAGCCGTCTTTCAGGAAACCCACTGGATGTTCTACCGGAACGGGCCGTCCGTCGTACTGGGGACCTACTGGGGGGCATGGGTGGGGCTGGGCATTGTTGCGCTGGAGGCCTTGTTGAACCCCTGGTGGTGGGCCGCTCTGCGGGAACCCGGGAAACGACCGCTCACCCTGGTTCGGGCTGGTATGGCCGTGCTCAGCGCGACGTTCTACCTGCAGGCAGTCAGCCTCTGGCTGAGCATTCTGCTACACTGGGGGGTTACCGGGGGACTGGCGGGCTGGGCATCTATGTGGGCCCGCCGCAAGGTGACAGTCACCTCTGATGAGTAGTAAGCCGTCGGGCGAAAACCCCCATCAGATTTGCTCAAAGTGGGCCGCGTCCACGACAAACACTGTCGCCCGATGCTGGCCCGGCTCCGGGGGAGCGCAGGCCTGCCGGAGCAAGTTGATCACCCCGTCCACCTCTTCCGCCTCTGCCCCGATCAATAGCGTGATGTTCCCTCGCCGGAGGAACCCTCCGGTGCTGGCAATCCGGGTGACCCGATAGCCTTCCGCTATCAGCCGTTCCATGACGGCCCCCGCATCGCGGTCCTGCAGGATGGCAATGAGGAGTTTCATCGTTACACCTGCTCAAATCGTTCTACATTGAGGACAAAGATGGTCGCCCCTCCGACCTGTGTCTCAATCATCATGGGCTGCACCTCCGCGATCGTCACCTCCAGATGAACGGGGAGATACCGCGTATAGGGGCGGCACAGGGTGCGAAGGCGCTCCAGCAGGCGGGGCAGATGGGCCTGGTCCAGGCCGATGAGGAGGGAGACGGTCGCTTCCTGCAACAGGCCACTGGTGGAATCTATCTGGGTGACGTGAAAGCCCTCCTCCACCAGCGTACGGATCACGTCCCCGGCCTGTCCACCTGCTACGGTTGCGATGACCAGTTGATTGACCCGTTGTTCGCCCATTTCGCCCACCCATTTTACCCCCACTCTTCCATCTGCGCAAATGGGTGGACTGCAGGACAACTGCTCACAGTTGTCCTGCACGGCGGCTAGGCCCGACAAAATGGGACATCCCTCTGAGATGGGCTTTTTCTCATTGCGCAGGCATGATATAATTTGCTCCACAGCGAAGCCGCCCACCAAAAAACTACAGTCCCAAGAGGTGACTCCGATGCGCACACCCTTCATCGCTGGCAACTGGAAAATGCATAAAACCATAGACGAGGCGGTCGCGCTGGTGACCGAACTGCGGGCCCTGCTGGAGGGGGTGGAGGGGATAGAAGTCGCCGTCTGCCCACCGTTCCCCGCACTGGAGGCAGTCCGGCGAGCCCTGGCGGGCTCCTCCATCCGCGTGGGCGCGCAGAACATGCACTGGGAGGAGGCCGGCGCCTTTACCGGCGAGGTCTCCCCGCGCATGCTGGCGGGCCTCTGCGACTGCGTCATCATCGGCCACTCGGAGCGGCGTACGCACTTCGGCGAGACCGATGAGATGGTGAACCGCAAACTGCGCACCGCCCTGGCCCACGGTCTGACCCCCATCGTCTGCGTGGGGGAGAACCTGGAGCAGAACCGGGCCGGGGAGACAGAGGCCGTCGTCGGGGCCCAGGTGCGGGCCGCCTTCGCCGGGGTGGGGGCCGAAGAGGCCCGCCGGGTGGTCATCGCCTACGAGCCCATCTGGGCCATCGGCACCGGCGTCCCCGCCTACGGACCGGACGCCAACCGCATCGTCCGTCAGGCCATCCGCGCCGTCCTGGCCCGACTCTACGGGGACGAGGTCGCTCAGACCATCCGCGTCCAGTACGGCGGGTCGGTGACTCCCGCCAACATCGCCGAGTTCATGCAGGAACCGGAGATTGACGGCGCGCTGGTGGGCGGCGCCAGCCTGCGCGCGGCCGACTTCGCCGCCATCGTCCGCCAGGGCCTGGAAGCCAAACTCCGTCGCCAGTGACCGTCTTGCATCCTGTATCTTGCATCCTGCATCCTGTACTTTGCATCCTGCATCATGCGCACCCTGACCCACTTACTCACTGTCATCGCCCTTCTGGTCTTCATCGGATACCTGGTCGTCTTCCTGGACTACGCCGTCGCGCTCTTCCGCTGGCCATATGACTACGACCAGGGGGAGGGGTTTGAACTGTACGACGCGGTGCTCTACAGCCGGGGGGAGTGGCCGTACCGGGATAACAGCACCTTCCCGTTCTACGGTTCCAACTACCCGCCGCTTTTCCACCTGCTCATCGTCCCGCTCCTGGGGGTTTTCGGCCCGCGCCTGATCGCCGGGAGACTGGTCTCCTTCGCCGCAACCCTGGTCACAGCGGCGACGATTGCCTGGATCGTGCGACGCGAGGTCGGGGACCGGCGCGGTTTTCTCCCGCAGGCCATCCCGATACTGGCGGGCCTCTCCTTTCTGGCGGCCAATATCGTCTATCAAATTGGCCCCCTCTGCCGCCTGCATATGACGATGGTGATGTTTGAGACGCTGGCTGTGGCCGCCATTGCTCAGTTCCAGCACTCCCGCCACGGCAACCGGTACCTGCTCCTGGGGCTCTTCTTTCTGCTCTGCGCGGGGTACACCAAACAACTGGCGGTCTTCACCGTCGTCGCCGCGCTGGGGTTCGTCTTCCTGCGGGACATCCGTCGGGCGCTGGCGGGTGGGGCCGGACTGGCGCTGGTCGCCGGGGGGCTCTTCCTGCTGATAGACCGCGCCACGGGCGGGCAGTGGACCGTCAACATCATCCACGCCAACGTCAACGAGTTTGACTACCGCCAGAC